>CALXKG010000013.1 GCA_944388825.1 uncultured Clostridia bacterium
CGGTTGTGCTGGAAGAGCTGGTCTGGATGCACATGAAAGCGGTCATCTTCTATGTGACCCGGTATGAGAAGCATTTCCGGGCCGCGATGGAACACCGGCTCCGGCTGGCCAGCGAGGAAAAAATCTGTGCCAGCATCAAGCGTCTGGAACAGGCGCAGTGGCGCATGGGCGAGCTTGACCGGCTGTTCATCCGGATCTATGAGGACAATGTGGCCGGGAAAATCACGGACGAGCGGTTTTCCATGATGAGCCAGTCTTACGAGGACGAGCAGACGCAGCTCAAGGCGGAAATCCAGACCTTGCAGCAGGACATTGAAGTACAGGAACGACAGATTGAAAACTTGGAGCAGTTCATCCAGCGGGTACACAAGTACGCGGATTTACAGGAGCTGACCCCTTACGCGCTGCGGGAACTTGTGAAGGCGATCTACATTGAAGCGCCGGACAAGAGCAGTGGCAAACGGCGGCAGGGTATCCGCATTTCCTATGACCTTGTGGGATTTATCCCCGTGGACGAGCTGATGAAACAGGAAACGGCATGACCGAAGCCATGCCGTTCCTGCGAAAATTGATTTTGCTTTCTTATGACTCCCGACCATGATGCCAGGGCCGGTTTCGGTTATGCGGAATGGGTGCGCCCCTCGGGATCGCGCCGCTCATTGCACCAGACGTGGTATTCCCCCATCTGCCGGTAGCCGAGGGATTCCGCCAGCCGGACGCTTAACAGGTTTGCGGCGTCCCAGCTGGGGAAAAGCCCCTTTTCCAGCGCCGCCAGGATCAGCGCCGCGCTGGCCGCCCGGGCGAGGCCCTTCCGGCGGAAATCCGGGTGGGTGTCCACTTCGATCTCGATCCCGCCGGGGTACCAGGTGTAGGTGGACGCGCCGGAGACGATCTGCCCGTCCGCCGCCAGGATGAGGAAACCCAGGCCGTGCCGGGCAAATTCGGCAAAATCCGTAAAGTTCACGGCAAAGTCCCGGCTCCACGGTTCGGCCAGGCAGCGCCGGAACAGCCCCGCGTCCATCGGCCGCAGGGCAAACCCTTCCGGCGGGACGGCCATCCGGCGCAGCGCCTCCCGGTCAAAACAGGACGGGTCGCGGGAAAAAGCGTAGCGGTTATAGGTTAACAGCTCCGGGAACTGCGCCTGGAAGGCAGGCGCCCACAGCCCTTCCCCGTCCGGGAAGGCGGGGGCGAGCAGCGGGACGGTACAGCTGGAAATCAGTTCCCCGGCGGCGGCGGGGTCCCCGGCAAAAAAGGAAAAGTCGCCGGCAACCGCCCGGACGGCGGCGGGGTCGTCCGGGTGGGAGCCATAGACCGACGTGCCCCGCATCTTCCCGGCAAGGGCGGTCGCGATCAGCGTCTCATGGGCGCCGGAAAAGAGGGCGGCGGCTTTTTGCAGGCCGGCGGGGGAAAGGGGATAAACGGGCATTTGGATACCTCCCAAAAAGGCGGAAACGGTCAAACAGGCAGCTTGTCCCAAGCGGATAAGCTGCCTGCTGCATCCTGTCAAATCGCGGTTTCCCAGTCGATCGTGTTGGTGACCGGCGTCTTTTTCGGCACCTTTTCCATGCACAGCACGATCTCCCGCGGGGTCGGGAAGGCGGCGATCGCCCCCGGGCGGGTGCAGACCAGGCTGGCGACGGCGTTGGCGAAGTCGAGCATGACGGTGATCTCGACCGCGGACATATCGTGGACGTTTTTGTTCAGCTTCATGATGTTGAAGATGACCCCGGCCAGGAAAGCGTCCCCCGAACCGGTCGTGTCGACCGCCGGGACGTCGTAGGTGTTGGACATATACGAGTCCTGGTTGACGTAGGCGTAGCAGCCCCGGTCGGACTTGGTGATGATGATCATCTCGGTGCCGTTTTCCAGGTAGATCTGCTCGCAGGCCTCCCGTTCCTCCATCCCGGGGAAGAGGAAGTGGAAGTCGTCCTCCGAGATCTTGAGGATGTCGGCCAGCGTCAGCGCCTGCAAGATCACTTCCCGCGCCTGTTCCGGCGACTCCCAGATCGACAGGCGGATATTCGGGTCGAAGGTGATCCGCGCGCCCGATTCCTTCGCCTTGAGGACGGCGTTTAGGATGGTCGAGCGGCTGGGCTCGGAGGTGAGCGGGAAGGAGGAGAAGTTGAAGACCTTGCAGTCGGCAAAGATCTCGTCGTCGATGTCCTCTTCCTCCAGATGGACGTCGGCGGTGTTCTCGTTGCGGTAGAAGGTGAACCGCTTGCCTTCGGGGGTGTGGTGGACCAGCGCGATCGGGGTGCGGTACTCTTCGGCGAGGGAGAGGTTTCGGATGTCGACGCCGCTCGATTCCAGGACCGACTTGACCGTCCGGCCGAAGGGGTCGTTGCCGACTTTTCCGATAAAGCCGGTCTTGACGCCCAGCTTGGCCAGCGCGCAGGCGACGTTGGCGGGGCTTCCGCCGGCGCTGCCCTCAAACTGGGGGATATTGATGCCGCCGCCGGGTTTAGGCTCCAGCCGTTCGGCATCCAGGTCGATCGGGATAAAATCCATCAGGGCTTCGCCGATGCTCAGGACTTCATACATTTTTTTCATCCTTTCCTTTTGGGGATTTGGAGGGTGGAGAAGAACGGGGTATGGTGGAACAGGCAAAAACCTGTTGCTTTTACGACAGCTTTTCCAGCTTTGCGAAGTTGGCCATGATCTTTTTGGTGCCGACCTTGTCGAACGCGACCTCGACCAGCGAATCCTTGCCCATCGGCCGGATCGAAAGGACCAGCCCCTCGCCGAAGGTCTTATGCCGCACCCGGCTGCCGGGGCCGTAGTCGATCGCCGACGCTTCCGGCCGGGCGTCCATCCCGGCCAGCGGCGCCTCCTTCGGGACCGGGGTCGAAAGGCCCCCTTCCCGCCGGGCCTGCAGCCGGGCCTGGTAGGCTTCCCGCCGGGCGGCGGTCGTGTCGTGCAGCTCCAGCTTGTCCGACGGGATCTCGGAAACAAAGCGGGAGAGGCGGTTGCGGTTGGTGGTGCCGAAGACCATCCGCTCGTAGGCGTGGGAAATATAGAGCTTCTGCCGGGCGCGGGTGATGGCGACATAGCAGAGCCGCCGCTCCTCTTCCAGTTCCGGCGGGTCGTAGATCGACCGGACCGACGGGAAGACCCCGTCCTCCATCCCCGGCAGGAAGACGACCGGGAACTCGAGGCCCTTGGAGGAATGCATCGTCATCATCAGGACGGCGTCCTCCTGTTCGTTTAAGTCGTCGAGATCGGTGTAGAGGGCGATCTCTTCCAGGAAGCCGTCCAGGTCCCCCTCGGGGTTTTCCTGCTGGTATTTCATCATCGTCGACTTCAGTTCGCCGATGTTTTCCAGCCGGTTTAAGCCCTCGTCCCCCAGGTTTTGCAGCATCGCGCGGTACCCGGTCTTTTCCATCACGCTGTCCAGAAGCTCGTCCAGCGGCAGGTTTAAGGCGTCGTCCCGGAAGGAATCGATCATCGACGCGAAGTTCATCAGAGGCGCGGCCTTTCGGGCGAGGGCGCCGTACTGGTCCGCATGGCGGAGGACTTCAAAGGGCGGGACGCCGGACTGGGCGGCAATCTCCATCACCGCCGCGACGGTGGCGTCGCCGATCGAGCGCTTGGGTTCGTTGATGATCCGGGCGAGGCGGACGGTGTCGGAGGGGTTGACAATGACCGACAGGTAGGCGACCAGGTCTTTGACCTCCTTGCGGTCGAAGAATTTGGTGCCGCCGAACAGCCGGTAGGGGATGCCGGCTTTGATGAAATACTGCTCGATGGCCGACGACTGGGCGTTCATCCGGTAGAGGACGGCGTGGTCGCCGTACCGCATCCCGCCCGAAACGTTTTCCTCGATCGTGTCGGCGATGAACTTTGCCTCTTCCCGTTCGTTCTGGACCTTTTCCAGGACGATTTTGTCGCCCATCCCGTTATTGGTCCAGAGGTTTTTGCCCTTGCGGGCGGTGTTGTGGGCGATGACCTCGTTGGCGGCGTCCAGGATCGTCTGGGTCGAGCGGTAGTTCTGCTCCAGCCGGATGACGGTGGTGTTCTGGAACTGGTTTTCAAACGAGAGGATGTTCTCGATCGTCGCGCCGCGGAATTTATAGATGCTCTGGTCGTCGTCCCCGACGACGCAGAGATTTTGGTACTTGCGGGCCAGCAGGCTCGCCAGCATATACTGGGCGTGGTTGGTGTCCTGGTACTCGTCGATCATGATGTACCGCCAGCGGTTCTGGTAGTATTCCAGCACCTCCGGCCGCTCTTGGAACAGCCGCACCGTCTGGACGATCAGGTCGTCGAAGTCCAAGGCGTTCGCCTTCTTCATCCGGGCGGCGTAGGCGGCGTAGATCCTGCCGATCTGCTGTTTGCGGAAGTCGTCCCCGGCCTTTTCGAGGAAATCTTCCGGGGAGAGCAGCTCGTCTTTCGCCCGGCTGATCTCCCCCAGCACCGCTTTGGGCTTGAACATCTTATCGTCTATCTTCAGTTCGCCCATCGCGTCCTTGACGACCCGTTCGGCGTCGCTGGTGTCGTAGATCGCGAAGGAACGGGTGTAGGCGGCGTCCAGCTTGTCGATGTCCCGCCGCAGGATCCGCACGCAGCAGGAGTGGAAGGTGGAGGCCATGATCTCTTCCGCCTCTTCCGCCCCCAGCATCCGGTCCAGCCGTTCCCGCAGCTCCCTGGCCGCCTTGTTGGTAAAGGTGATGGCGAGGATGTTCCAGGGGCGGACGGAGTAGACGCCGAAAAGCTCGGACAGCTCGTCGTCCGTGAGGTCAACTTCCCCATCGATATAGCGCCGGAGGGCCTCGCAGCTTTCATCGGTCAGCCCGCCGGGGATATAGGCGCTGTGGTAGGCGTCGCCGAACCGGATCATCGAGGCGATCCGGTTGATGACGACGGTCGTCTTGCCGCTGCCGGCGCCGGCGAGGATCAGCAGGGGGCCGTTGACCTGAAAGACCGCCTCCCGCTGCTGGGGGTTGATGTGGGAAAAGCGTTTTTCCAGCGCCTTCTGGCGAAGTTCAATGAAATCGTATGCCATGGGTTTTGGGTGTTCCTTTCTGCCGCCGCCGGGGGTCCCGGCTTAAATTTTCCTTATGCAGATATTTTACCATACTTGGGGGTAAATTTCAACGTTCAGTTTGGGGCGCGCTGGAAACCCCCGGTTTCAGCGAATGATCCGGCTATACAGGGGTTTTCAGGCACTTTCCGGGGCGGGAAAGGCTGTGCGCATGGCTTTTCCCACTGCCAAAACAAAAAATCCGAACCTCTATCCTGCCGGATAAAGATTCGGATTATCTTGATATGGTGGAGACGAAGAGGATCGAACTCTCGACCTTACGGATGCGAACCGTACGCTCTCCCAGCTGAGCTACGCCCCCGAGAACGTTATCTATTATAGCACGCGGGAGGCAGTTTGTACAGAGGGGAAATCAATTTTAAAGAGAAAACATAAAGGCAATTCTACACAATTTTTTGTACATTTTGCGCATTACCCGCCTGTATGGAACTGGATCGGGTCGGTTGTCGGGGTCAGGGCCTCAAACCGGTAGCCTTTTCCCTTATAGTAAGGGACGATGATCCGCAGGCAGTCGACCGCTGTCGTCCGGATGGAATTGTCGTGCATCAGGATGAGGATCCGGTCCTTTTCCCCGCCCGACCGGATGATATTGTCCGCCATCTCCCCCGGCGGGGAAGCGGTGGGGCCGCTGTCTTCGGCGACCGCGTTCCAGTCAAACCAGGTAAGCCCCTCTTTTTCCGCCTGCTGCCGGATACCCGCAAGTACCCATTCTTCCGCCACCGTGTTGCTGCTGCCGCCGGGGAATCGGAAGATGGACGGGGTATAGCCGATTGTACCCTTTAAGAATGTCCGCAGCTTCTGCTGGTCGGCGAAAAAAGCGTCGGGGGAGGCGTAGATCTCGCTGTAGACATGGCTATAGCTGTGCAGCCCGACTGAATGCCCCTCCTCTACCATCCGCCGGAGCAGCCCCCGGCCCCGCTCGGTGTCGATGCCGATGACGAAAAAGGTGGCGGGCACCTCCTCCTGCGCCAGATAGTCCAGGATATCGGCGGTGACGGCCGACGGCCCGTCGTCAAAGGTGAGGTAGACGACCTTTTCTTCATCCGCCGATGTGGGGACGGCGTCCGGCTGGGCTGAAATCTTCCCCACCCACATACAGATAAGCAGGAGGCTGAGAAGGAACCCCACAGCCAGCCGCAGATGCCGTTTTTTCATCCTTCCGCCCCCTTTGCTTCAGACTGCCTCACCATATGCGCCGGGCGGGCCGGATATGCCGCGGGAAAGACGTTTATATGAAAACGGTTTTCCCCATGGGATATGCTGGAACCGGGTTTGACAAAAGCCGCCGCCCGGCGGTATAATGGGTGCAGAAAATATGCCGAAAGGGGAGATAGGGTGCGATACCGTGCGTCATTCCGGACGCGGGAGGGCAGGCGGATCATCCTGCGGATGGGGGTCGTCGCGCTGCTGGGGACCGCCCTCGCGGCGGCGGCCCTGCTGGCTGCCTGGGGCGTATACTGGATGTTTCAGCAGTTTATGTCCCGCCACCAGCCGGATATCGGCAGCTGGACCTATGCCGGCGCGGCTGCCGACTGTGCCGGGGAGTATGACGTGCCGCTGGACGTCGTTTACGCGGTCATCGAGACCGAGAGCCACTTTGACGCGGATGCCCGGTCCGGCGCCGGCGCCTGCGGGCTGATGCAGCTGATGCCGGACACCTACGACTGGATCCGCACCCGGCTGGGGGAAGCGGATGCGGCGGAACCGGCGGAAGGGATCTTTGACCCGGAGCTGAACCTCCGCTACGGCATCTATTACCTTTCCTGGCTGTACGAAACCTTCGGGGTCTGGGAGACCGCCTGGGCGGGGTACAACGCCGGGCCGAATATTGTCAAAAAGTGGCTCCAGGACAGCCGGTATTCATCCGACGGGGTCACGCTGCACACCATCCCCTATACCGAGACCGCAAATTATGTCGTCAAAGTGGGAGAAGCGCGGGAATATTACCAAAGCTGCCTCCGGGATGCGGGATGATCGATCCAAAAACCAGAAAGCGGGAGAAAGATGGCGAAAAAAAGGCCCGGCGGACAGCCGGTTTTACAGAAAAACGGCCTCTATGAGGCGGAGATCACCGGCATGACGCTGGAGGGCAACGGGGTCTGCCGGGTCGACGGGTTTACGATGTTCCTGCCGCTGACCGTCCCGGGAGACCGGGTGCGGCTGAAGGCGGTCAAACTGCAGAAAAGCTTCGGATATGGGATCATCGACCAGCTGCTCGCCCCTTCCCCCGCCCGGGTCGATCCGGAGTGCCCGGTCTACAGGCAGTGCGGCGGCTGTGCCTTCCGGCATATGGATTACCGGGAAGAACTGCGGCTGAAAGAGCAGACGGTGCGGGACGCCTTTGCCCGGCTGGGCGGTTTTACGGTTTACAAAGAGGGGGAGGAACCGGTCCCCGGCGGCGTGCCGATGGAACCGATCCTCGGCGGCGATGAAGAAGGGCTTTCCGTCTGCCACTACCGCAACAAGGCCCAGTACCCGATCGCCGCAATAAACGGCAGGCTCCGGGCGGGGTTTTACGCCCGCCGTTCCCACCGGCTGATCCCGGCGGAGGACTGCCCGCTGCAGGATAAAGCCTTCGGGCCGGTGGTGGAGGACTTTGTCCGGATCGCCGGGGAACTGAAAATCCCCGCCTATGACGAGCTGACCGGGGAAGGGGTTTTGCGCCACCTGTTTTTGCGCAAGGGCCGCCAGACCGGCGAGCTGATGGCCTGCATCGTCGCGGCAAAGGAGCGGTTTAAAGGGCGGGACGCCCTCGCCGGTAAACTGATCTGGGCCCACCCGGAGATCACCGGGCTGCTGCTCAATGTCAACAGCGAAAAAACCAATGTCATCCTGGGGGGCAAGACGGTCTGCCTCTATGGGCAGGAACGGCTGACCGACCGGTTTATGGGGATGGCCTTTGAGATCGCGCCCGAGGCCTTTTACCAGGTCAACGCCGAGCAGGCGGCCCGGCTTTACCGGCAGGGGTTCCGGTACGCGGCGTTTAAGGGGGACGAGACCCTCCTTGACCTCTACTGCGGGATCGGGTCGATCGGGCTTTCCGCCCTGCCGCAGGTCGGGCGGCTGATCGGAGTCGAAGTGGTGCCCCAGGCGGTCGAAAGCGCCAGGCGCAACGCCGCTTTAAACGGCGTGTCGGACCGGGCGCGGTTTTTCTGCGCCGACGCGGCCGAGGCGGCCAGAAGGCTCGCCGAAGAGGGGCTGAAGCCGGACGTGATCATCGTCGACCCGCCCCGTAAGGGCTGCGACCGGACGGTGCTGGACAGCATCGCACGGATGGCGCCGGAAAAGGTGGTCATGATCTCCTGCAACCCTTCTACCGCCGCCCGGGACGCGGCGATTCTGTGCGACGGGGAACATGGATACCGGCTTGTGAAGTTCCGGGCGGTCGATATGTTCCCGAGATGCGGGCATGTGGAGACGGTTGTCTTGCTTTCCAAGGGAGAAATCGACTCGAATAAGGTCCGGGTGGAGTTCTCTCTGGAAGATATGGATATGTCCGGGTTCCAGAAGGGCGCGACTTATGAACAGATTAAGGAGTATGTGCTGGAAAAGCACGGCCTGAAGGTGTCCAGCCTGTATATCTCCCAGGTCAAGCGAAAGTGCGGTCTGGATGTTGGCCAAAACTATAATCTGTCGAAGAAGGAAGATGCCAAAGTGCCGCAGTGCCCACCGGAAAAGGAAGCGGCAATTATGGAGGCACTAAAGCATTTTCAAATGTTGTGAAATCGATTTCATGAGCAGATAACAAAACGAACGATTGCATTATAGGCAATCGTTCGTTTTGCTTTAAAGCTGAGGGATTTCCTAAAAGAGTAAATTGAATTGCTACTTATTTCTTGCGGGGCTTTTTACTGCTATCGCGCTTCATGATTTGAAATCTTTTACCTGTCCACCGCTGTAGTAAAGAACTTGCTTGATTATAATCTAAGCCTGTACATCTGTCTAAGCAGCGTCTATTCATGAGTTTATTCTTGAAGGTATTAAATGCCCACCCATCATTACCTTTTGCGGTCATAAAATCATAAATATCGTGTTTTGAACGCGCTTGCAGTTGGTATAGCTCGCAGCAAGCATTAACCGCTTTAGGGATATATTTGTCAGAAATACAGCTAAATTCTATAAATATTCTCCCTTTGGTGTATGCCATATGCAACAGAGTTTCGTCTATGTTTTTGGCATCAGGATACTGGCTTGCAAGATCTTGTGCTCTAGTAATATTGTAAACAGCCTCGGTTAATGTTCTGTTCGCCATATACCGATTCCTATTTTTGACTTGAACCTGAGCGATAATAAGTTTGCCTTTTGCTTTTTGATGCAAGAACTGATAACTGTTTGACAATTCAGATAAAAGCTTATCGTAAATTGCGTTCATTAGTTTCGAGGAATTGGGGAACCAGCGCGCATTAAACAGCGTTTGGATATGATCAAAAAAGTAGTAAGGCTCACAGTTTTGATAGAACGCAACATCGTTGCCGATATAAATACAGCGATAATCTTTAATTATACTTAAGTATGCATTTGCAATTATTTCTATACTATTAGGGTCAGATTTTGCATATGTTGATAATGCCCTTATAATCCAATATTTTGAATTGCAAACAAATTCATATCCAGAAGAATTACCATTATAGACAGAATAATCTTTTTCGATAACAGCTGCTCCACCAGAAGGATCACAACACTTTATGATGCCGTTGATAGCTCCGTCAATTCCAAATTGTATAGCGCGATTGGCCGGAATCCTTATTTCGGTAGCCAGCATAACCAATGCCTTAATGCGTTTTTGGACATCTTGAGCCAACAACTCTTTTTGCGGTTCAAGAAACAACCTTTGAGAACTAGGAATCCCCGAAATCTTTTTTTCGTTATTAACAATATAATCTAAAACGGTTTGATTTTTTTCATACGGAGATAAGCTGATAGCTCCTACTTTCTGATTGAATTTTGCTTTTTCGGACTTGTCAAATTGGCTATCAAGAGAAAATATCGTAAACTTTCTAGATGCATTCCTAGCTTCAAAGATATACTTATACATAGGTGCATCCGATTTGTCAATAACAATAAGAATATTTGACCCTTTTTTCTTGATGCCATCTAGAACCAATTCACTGGAGACTTTTTTGATTTGTGCAGTTGTTAACGATTTTGAATCAAAACAATGCAAAGCGTTTTCTTTCTGAACAAGTGCGTCTAATTGCTCTTCCGTTATTGTTGTACCTGCTGGGAAAATATAGACTTTTTTTGTAGTAAAAAAGTGAGCTATATCTAATAAAAAAATTGTTTTTCCGCTAAAGAAATTTCCGGAAATAAAACAAAGCGGTTCATTAGGTATACTATCTACAGCATCTTTAAAAAGAGACCTTGTGATATAGTAGCCTGGCATGGTTATGATATGAGAGTTAATAGATTTCCATACTAGATTTTCTTGTAGCAAAAAATCACGGCACCGTATATCATCTTTCTTCAATATATTGAATTGCATGGATGAGTATTTTTCTAAAAAGTCCTCAATTCCAGGTTTGGATAGTTTGGATGTAGCCTCCCTTAGTTCATGAAAAAAGTTTTTAGAATCTTCTTCTGAAAAAAACCTAAAGACTGTGGTAATTCCATACCGTGCCAAACGGTCTTCCATTCTTTGAGAAAAGGGCTTTTCGACAGAATCTTCCGACTCAAAACTTATATATATAATAGCTTGTTGTGTTGTATCTATGTCCTCGGCCCGTTCTTTTACACTTAGTTGAGAAGAGTAAAGCAAGTCCAGTTCTTCTGACAATCCACATCCAAAAAAGAGAATACTTTTTGAAGAAAATGCCGTCAATAACTCGTTAAGCATATCTTTATTGGAATCGTCCATCATGCTTTTGACATACTGATCTCTGCTCAAGATAAAATACTTATTATCACCTGTGGACAAGTATTTTCCTGCGTCTCCATGCAGTTTGTATACCTTTGTTTTAGTTCTTGCATAGTAACGATTGATTTTCTCATAAGGAATAATCGGATAGTAATTCGAACTGTAGTTTTCAATCAGAGAATCGTAGTTTAAGGTAAATAAATATGGCCATCGGATTTCCAAAAATTCAGATTGAAAGTCTTTCCAAAAAGATATATTCTGAAAATTCTTATTAATGTATTCATAAAATTCTTCGAGCTTCTCTTCGGGAATTCGGCTATAAATATCCCAGAAACTATTAGATAAGTCTGGTAGACTCTCTTTTTGTATGTCAATAAGATCTTCTGGACTATAGTTAGAATAAGCAGAAATATATTTAAAAAGGAATTCGGTAAGCTCACTGACTGATGGTATAGTGCCATTATTATCAGTCGGGCTCCCAAACGAAAAACCTGACCCTATTACAGGGATAAGGGCATACTTTTGGCACAGATTAAAACACAGTTCAAGCATTTTTCCGTGCTCATGAGAATTTCGCACATTCAGAATTTCCACAGAACATTCTCCTTTATACATCCTTACCTAAAAAAGTGATTTTATAAGCCTTGTACAATCTCCATAAACCGTTCCAGAGAATATGCTCCCGGATAGTCCGGCTGCTTGGTCTCGAACACCATGTAATACTTGTACTGTTTTCCGGCCAGCTTCGCCCACTGGTCACCGATTTTGGCTTTCTCCTTGGACTCATCATTATCCAGGTGGTCACCCTTGGTCTCCACCATGAGCACCTTTCCAC
>CALXKG010000014.1 GCA_944388825.1 uncultured Clostridia bacterium
TTAACAGCTTCCGGCAGAGCTTGCCGGGGAGCAGGATCGTGCGGATCTTGCCCTTCAGCACGATCTCCGCCATCCCCTTCCGCGCCGCCTCGACGCTTATAAAGGCCGTCTCGCTCACCCGGATGCCCGTCCCGCCGATCGCCTCCAGCAGAAGGGCGAGCCGCTCCTTCCCCTGCCGCTTCGCCGTCTCCACCAGCCGCTGGTATTCCCCCCGGCCCAGCTCCCGCTCGTCCGCCCGGAAGGCCCGGCGCTGGACCTTCAGCGCCCCCGTCCGGCAGTCGTCCCAGCGGAGGAACTGGAAAAGGGCGTTGACCGCCGCGACGCGGCCGTTGACCGTCGCGGGGGAAAGCGCCTCCCGCAGCGACGCCTTCCAGGCGGAGACCTTCTCCGGCGAAAGCCCGTCCTCCCCCAGCCAGGCGGCGAACGACCGGACGCCGTGCAGGTATTTTGCAACCGTCGCCGGGGCGCGCTCCCGGCGGGCCAGATGCGCCGCAAAATCCCGTATCATCTGGGCTGTCAGTTCCCGTTTTTCCATGCTGCACCCTCCCATTTTTTTACAGGGTTCCCGATGCCGGGCAGGAATATGCGCCGGATGGGAAAAATTTCCCGCGGCCCCTTGTATTTTGATAGGGGGGCCGTTATAATAGTAAGTGGGACTGCCTTTTCGGGGCGGTTCCATCTGGGAGGGAGACCCTGTGCCGGTTGGCTGGCATAAGGGCGGCCCGCCGCGGCCCCGCCGCTGGCCGTGGGCAAAGGCATCCCGGGAAGCTCTAGGGTGTATCTGAAAACTCTCTAATACTGTCTGATTCTGCTAAAAACGGTCGTCTGTGTCGTCGGGAAAGCTTGAAATACGGGCGTATTCCTGCGCTTTCCCTCCTAACATCCACCCGCTTTTAGCGAATTATCCAGCAATATTGAATTTTCAGATACACCCTGGGGAATTTCCGGCGGGCCGGGGACGGCCTGACGCGGAGACAAACGGCAGGGGCCCTCTTAAAGGGAAATGAGGGGACACCAAGATGAGAAAAACATGGCTGGCCGCGCTGGCCGCGGCCCTGCTGCTGGCATCCTGCGGCGGGAACACAGCAAAGGATGTGGACATCGAGGCGCTTGCCCGGGAGATCGTCTCCACCGTCGCCTTTGACGACACCCTCGAGGCGATCGACGGCAGCATGATCCCGATGCTCTATGACATTGACGGGTACACCGACGCGGTGCTCTATAAGGGCAGCGGCGCGACGGCCGAGGAGGTCGCGCTCTTTAAAATGGAGTCGCCTTCCGACGCCAAGGCCGCCTGCGAAGAGGCCCGCGCCCATATCCAGTCGCAGATCGAGGCCTATGAAAGCTATATGCCGGACGAGGTCTCGCGGCTGGAGGACGCCGTCGTCCGGCAGGACGGCAGCTACGTCAGCGTCATTGTATCGGCGGATCCGGAAGCGGCGGATAAGCTGCTCTCGGACTCTTTCTAAACAAAAAGGGAAATAAGCGGCAGGGGAATGGGACGCGGCAGAGGCTTCGTCCTTTTTTCTTTTGGGGAAACGTTCCCGCGGGAAAAAAGCGATTGCCACTTGACCGACAACCTGTCTTGTGGTATGATTTCCATAGCGGAAAAACAAGCAGTACACACCGAAAGAAGGATACACGATGAACCGATCAAAAGAAGCCGGAAGGCTGCTCTCCTCCCTCGCGGTCTTCCGGGGGGTGCTCCGGGACCCGGTCGTAACGGCGCTGCGGGCGCTGCTGGACGCGGACGGGGATAAACGGATAGACGCCTATGGGGCGTTTGTCAGCGCTTTATATGAAACGGGCGGCGTCTCGCTGACCGACCACCTCCTGACCCTGGCGCTGGAGGACGAGAACGTCTATATGCGCGCCCGGGCGGAAGACAGGCCGGCCGACCCGCTGCTGGAAGAGGCAGTCCGGGAAGAACTGGCGGCCCTTCAGCGGGTGGGGACGCTCCGCCCGGAGGACGTAAGGGAAGAGATGGGCTGCGCGGGCTATCTCCCCCGCTGGAAGGCGGCGGAAACGGATTTCGCGGAAGTCTATTTCGACCGGCTGGGGAAGATCCACGAATTCGGGTACGGGGTCTTCGCCAAGTACACGACCTTCATGATCGAGGCGGGGGCGCTGGTCCCGGTCAAACACCCGGACGCGATCTCCCTCTCGGAGCTGGGCGGCTACCAGCGGGAACGGCAGCTGGTCATCGACAACACGCTGGCGCTGATCGAGGGGCGGCCGGCGGCCAATACGCTGCTCTACGGCGACGCCGGCACCGGCAAGTCCTCCACCGTCAAGGCGGTGGCGAACGCCTACGCCGGGAAAGGGCTGCGGCTGATCGAGATCAAGAAAAACCAGCTGCATGAGATCCCCCACCTGGTCGACCAGTTAAGCAAAAACCCGCTGAAGTTCATCCTCTTTATCGACGACCTCTCGTTCAGCAAGGACGACGACAATTTCGCGGCGCTGAAGGCGATCCTGGAGGGGAGCGTCTCGGCCCGGGCCGCCAACCTCGCGGTCTACGCCACCTCCAACCGCCGCCACCTGGTCAAGGAGGATTTCTCCGACCGGCAGGGCACCGACCTGCACCTGAGCGACACGATCCAGGAGCTGACCTCCCTTTCCGACCGGTTCGGGCTGACGATCACCTTCCAAAAGCCGGGCAAGCAGGTCTACCTGGAGATCGTCCACGACCTGGCGCTGCAAAGCGGGCTCGCCATCCCGCAGGAGGAGCTGGACAAGCTGGCCGAAGCCTTCGCGATCGGCCGGGGCGGGCGCAGCCCCCGGGCGGCGAAACAGTTTATTGATTCCCTCTGCGCAAAAGAGACGATGGAATGAGAAAAACCGGGAGCCTGTCATAAGCTCCCGGTTTCTTTTTATGTACGCGGCGGTCAGCCTACCGTCACCTTGCCGCCCATCACTTCCCGCAGGCGGGTGCGGATGACGTTGTTCGCCTCGACCCAGTCCTCAAACGGGTTCTGGATGATCAGGTGGTTAAGGCCCAGTTTGGAGAGCAGCCCCAGTTCCAGGCCCTGGCGCATTTCCAGCGCGGCGACGCAGTTTTCCATATCCTCGTCAGCGGCGCTGCCGGCGGCCCGGCCGGTGTAGTAGGAGATAAAGTTGACCAGCCAGTCGTAGTCCCGCTCGGCCGACGCGCCGCGGATGCGGGATTCGATCTCGCTGTTTTCCAGGTAGATGATAAACGGGGAAAGCGGGCGGACGATCTCGGCCAGCTCTTTCATAAACGCCTCGACTTCATCCCGGCCGAGGTCGAACCACATCAGCATCTCGCAGACCGGCCGCTCGAAAAAGACCCCGTCGAAGATGTAGACCGCGTCTTCCGCCGCCGCCTTTTCGGCAAACTGCCGCCAGCGGGCGAGCATCAGCGGGCGTTCGACCTCCCAGGGCTGACATCCGAACAGCTTGTAGGTCGCGAGCTTTTCCTTCAGCTCCTCATAGAGGTCGGCCATATAGACCAGGTACCCTTTCGGTTCCCCGGTCGGTTCCAGCGGGAGCAGTTCCCGTTCGTCCTCCGGAAATTCCCGCAGCTGTTCCGGCGTTAAAAACGCGTAGTTCGCAAGGTCGGCCGGGTGCCAGAGCGCCTCTTCGGTATACAGGCGCACGTCCGGGTGCCAGCCGCGGACCTGGGAGGAGACAAAGCGGGCGGTGGAAGTTTTGCCGGTGCAGGGTACCCCTTCCAGCAGAATGAGTCTTGAAGCCATAAACATATTCCTTTCCCGCGGCCTGACGCTTGTCGATTGCACCGTTTTGGGGCGGCCGCGTCCGTCGGAAGCGGGCCCGGGCAGGCCGGGGGCGCTTCCCATCCAGCGCGCCGGGGGGCGCGCATTTCTTTTCTCATTATACCATAGCCGCGGACGGGTGGCAACCGGGGAACGGTGTTTTTGGCGATTTTTCTTTACCGGACAGCCATTTCCTCCCCCGCAAGCCAGGCCGCCAGCCGGGAAAAGGCTTCGACCAGCCAGAACCTGACCGTATACCCCTCCCGGACGACCGCCTGTTCCGCGTCCGTATAGAGGGAAAGGGATCCTTCCGACGCCGCCGGCAGGCAGAGGGACGGGTAGAGGACGCACCACCAGTTGTGCCCCTCCCCTTCCCCGATCGTGACGGTCAGGGCGTCGTACCGCCCGGCCGGGAGGGTCAGTTCCCCGGCGGCGGTGCCGTAGCGGCGGGTGTTGAACCACGCCTGCCCCAGCCGGACAGACACCGGGTCGCCGCAGCCGGCCTGCCTGAGCGCCTCTCTGGCGGTATGGGCGAGCGCGGGAAGGTTTTCCCGGAGGATCGTTTCCGCGTCGGACTTGCCGGCGGCGTTTTCGGTGAGCGCCGCCGTCTCTTCCACCAGCGCGTCCCGCACCAGGAGCTTAAGCGCCTGGTCCTCCGCCGTGTCGGACGCGGCGCGGATGTGCAGCCGGAGGGTGTCGGCGCAGACCGCCCGGCAGCCGGCGTAAAAGCTCCCCTCCCCGATAAAGGTCCGGCAGACCAGGCAGAAGGCGAGCGCCGCCAGCAGGCCGGCGGCCAAGGGCAGCAGCGAAACGAAACGCGCGATGTACCGTTTGACAGACTTGACAGACATAAAGAGCCATCCTTTCGGGGAAAAACTTCCTGTCAAAAGGATGGCCGGTTTGACGCGGTTTATACGGGTTCGGGCGCGACGCCGGTCCGGACCGGTGCGCAGACAAACGTCTCCCCGAACCGGGCAAGCTGCGGGCGGGCCGCCTCCGCCGCCCGTTCATCCGGGAAAAGCCCGAAGACGGCGCTGCCCGACCCGGTCATCCGGGTAAACGGCGCCCCGGCGGCGCGAAGGGCCAGGCGGATCTCCCCGATCTCCGGGCGGTTTGCCGCCGGTTCGAGGACGTTGGCGGAAGCCCTCTCCAGCGCGGGGAGGTCTTCCCGCGCCATCGCCGCCAGCATCCCTTCAGTGTCCGGGCGGCGGACCGCTTCCAGCCGGTCAAAGGCCCGGAAGGCCTCCGGGGTCGGGATGCCGAACGGCGGCTTGACGATGAGGTAGGCGCCTTTCCCGAAAAACGGGAGGGGGGCTACCCGCTCCCCAATGCCGCCGACCCGGGCGGTGCCGCCCACCATACAGAAGGGGACGTCCGCGCCGATCTGCCAGGCGGAGGAAAAAAGCTCTTCCGAAAGCCCCGTGCCGTACAGGGCGTCCAGCCCCAAAAGCACCGCCGCCCCGTCGGCGCTCCCCCCCGCCATGCCGGCTTCGGAGGGGATATGCTTTTCGACGGTGACAATGGCCCCTGCCTCTATGCCGGACAGGCGGAAAAACATCTTTGCCGCCCGGCAGGCGATGTCCTTCTCCCCGTAGGGGAAGCGGGCGGGGTCTAAAATATCCGCCTTTTCCACCGTCACCCGGTCGTACAGGGAGACCGACTGCATCACCATATCCATCAAATGATAGCCGTCTTCCCGCACCCCGGTGATGTCG
>CALXKG010000015.1 GCA_944388825.1 uncultured Clostridia bacterium
TAAATCACATTTTTTCCGGCGGCATGTACGGCGGAAAAAATACCTTGATCGGGACAAGTGTCGACCGTAGGCAGGCTGTCAGTCCCGATGTTATCTGTCGAAAAACTTGTTTTTCGACAGTCTCAAGAGCGTGGAACTGATATCCACGCTCTTTTTTGTCTTTATAGGAAATAGCCAGGTCGTTGTCGTAGAAAACGCATCAAATCCTTACCAGTTTCTGCAATACCCATCCCAGTACCGGCCAGAAGACCGCATACCCGGCCATGACGGCGGCGGTGACGCTCGAAAGCGACCCCAGCACCGTCAGCATCAAAAACATCGCAAGCCCCAAAAGCACCGCGAGGATCACCAGCGCCCGGTTTAGCCCTTCCATCAGCACCAGCCGTTTGGCGCAGGCGGCGCAGCCGGCAAACCCCATCGGCGCGCCGTCGTTGACCGCGACCGCCTGTTTGATCCGGACCTCCCCCTGCAGGCGGTCGGCGTAGACCGAAAGCCGCTGGGGCAAAATCTTGATCCGGTCGGGATTGACCCGTAACAGCCGTCCCAGCAGCCTGGGCGTCATAAACCCGTCGGCCGTCCGGACGGTCATCGTGACGCCGTTGTCGGCGAAAACCTGCACCGCCTCTTCCGACGCGGCCGGCTGCAGGCGGATGAGGAACGCCCCCGCCAGCTCCCCCGCCGCCGCGAGGTAGACGACGGCGCAGCCTTTCCCGGCCGTCCAGGCCCTGTGCTCGTCCACCGGGAAGGGGATGCCGCGGGACTCCAAAAGGGCGCGGCTGCCAAACAGCACCTGCTCCCCGCCGACAAAGGCGGTAAGCCCTCTCCCGTCCTCATAGGCGCGCCCTTCCACCGGGCGGAGGAGCCTGCCGTCCCTTCCGACGACCCCTTCAAAGATGCTTTCCAGCACCGATCCCGACCCCAGGACGATGGAGGCGGCGTCCAGAATGACGTCGTCCAGCCGGGCGCTGCCGTAGGTCTTGATGCCCGAAAGGGTCGTAAACCCCGGCGGGAACAGCCGTGCGGCGTCGATCAGCGAGCCGTTTAAAAGGCTGTACCGGTTCATCGCCTTCTCGCCGATCACGACCCCGCCCGCCCGTTCCATGAACTTCGCGGCCCGGCGGCTGGGGTAAACGAATAAAAACGGGGTCAGGATGGGCGCACAGAGACAGGCCACCGCCGCCATGATCGTCAGCCCCGTATAGACATTACCGGTAAACAGCGTCCCGAACCCGAGGGACAAGAGCGCCGCCGCAAACCCCGCCGACGCGAGGTTGCGGCCCATCCGGTCGGAATCGTCTTTGGCGAAGGACATCCGCATAAAGTCGGACACCGCTTCCGTCCGGCGGTTGACGGCCACAAAAGCCGGGCCTTCGACGATGCCGCGGGTCATTTCCGCCGCCAGCCGCCCGTCCCGGACGACGTGCAGGTAGTATTTCGCGCCGCCGGTGTTGAGGAACCGCAGGTTGCGGGTCGCCGCCGACGCGGCGGTCCAGCGGGCCAGGTAGGCCGCCGACAGGGACAGCACCCCCACCGGCAGGAACGCATGGACCTGCGGCAGCCCCGCCGACTCCGGGTTTAAAGCCAGCAGCACCGTCTGCGCCATCGTCACGCAGTAGACCATAAACGGGAGGCTGTCCCGGTTTTCCCGCAGCAGGAAGAAGGTTTTGGCGCCGCTGGCCAGCACCCCGCCCCCGGCGATCCCGGCGGCAGCCCCGAGAAGCGCCGACGTCCACAGCAGCGCCGCCCGACCGGCCGTCTCGGCGACCAGCCCCGGCAGGCTTTCCAGCGTGAGGATCACGGCGGCAAAAAAGAACTCCAGAAACGCGATCCCCATCGAGCTGCCGGCCATATCCCGGAGCGCCCGTTTCCATTCGCCGACCCGGGCGGAGCTGTTGAGCGCCTGCATCTTCCGGAAGCAGGGGGCGAACCCCTCCTTCGTCTCGCTGGAGGACTGCTCTTTAAGGGTATAGAGGTTTTTCTCCTCCGCCTTCTTGGCCTCTTCTTCCCGTTTGCGGCGGGTGCGGGCCTCCCCGGCGGCCCGTTGGGCGCGGCGGAGCCTGCGGAGTTCCGCCTTGTCCAGGTCGGGGGTCGGCTCTTTTTCCAGCGCCTCCACCTGGTCCAGCACCGCCTGCAGTTCCTCTTCCCCCGCTTCCGCCGGAGCTCCCTGGGCTGGCCTCGGCCCCGCGCCGGGGGTATCCAGGCGGATCGTCCCCGGCTGGTCGGGCTCCCCGGCCGACGCGGAGCGGGTCATCTTCTGCAATCCGGCCCCGCCCGCCAGTTTTCCCCTCTGTAAAGCGGGGTCAGGGGAAAACCGCCTGGTCTCCCCGGCCTTTGCCGCCGTCTCGCGGCGGGAACGGCCCTTTTCGGAACGCAGCCGTCCTCCCATCCGGACGACCGGCGTAAACGGGCTGCCCGCGGACGGCTGGAGGGAAAACGGTACGGTTTCCGCCGGTTCCGGCTGCGGGGCAGGCTCTGCGGGCGCCGCAGCATCCCCCGCAGCATCTTCCGGGCCGTCCGCCGCCAGCCCGGCCGCTTGCCCGCCGCCCCGAAGCGGGTCTTCCCAAACCGGCTCCGGGGGTTCAGGCCGCGGCGCAGGCGCTTCGCCCAGCATTTCCTGCACCAGCCGGAGGGTCTCCGTCACCGACGCGGTATGCCCCGCAGGCGGCTCTTCCGGCGGATCGTCCCCTTCGGCGAAAGAGATGCCGTCCAATTCCCGCAGGATATCGTCCAACGACTCTGACACAGCCCTCACCCCCTTCCGGCCAGCGGCCCGTTCATCGTCCCGGCGTGACGGCGGGGATCCCCAGCCGCTGCCGCGCGATCTCGTAAAGCAGGATCCCTCCCGCCACCGAGGCGTTTAACGAATTGACTTCCCCCCGCATCGGCAGCGAGACCATCTGGTCGCACTTTTCCCGCAGGAGCTTTCCGATGCCGTTCCCCTCCGAGCCGATAATCAGACCGACACCGCCCGAGAAGTCGACGCTGCACCAGTTATCCCCTTCCATATCGGCGCCGTAGATCCACACGCCCGCCTCTTTCAGCCGGTCGACCGCGGAAGCGAGGTTCGCGACCCTGGCCACCGGCAGGTGGGCGGCCGCCCCGGCGGAGGTCTTAAAGACGGCGGCGGTCAGCCCGACCCCCCGCCGTTTCGGGATCACGACCCCATGGGCGCCGGCGGCTTCGGCGGTGCGGATCAGCGCCCCCAGGTTATGGGGGTCCTCGATCTCGTCGGCGATGAGGATAAAAGGCTTTTCCCCTTTTTCTTCCGCCCGGGCGAGGATATCCTCCAATTCGGCATATGCGGCCGCCGACAGGGTCAGCGCGACCCCCTGGTGGGCAGGCCCCGCCATCGCGTCCAGCTTTTCAGCCGATACTTCCTTGACGGGGTATCCCCCCTCTTTCGCAAGGGCGATGATCTTGCCGATGCTGCCGCCCGAGGCCCCTTTCTGGAGGTAGACGGTGTCGGCACGCCCCCCCGCTTTCAGCGCCTCGATAACGGCGTTGCGGCCGGCGACGACGTTTTCATATCCGCCTGCCTCCCGGTATGCGGCGTCGTCCGATTTCCGGATATGCGCCCGCTGCGGGCGGCGTTCGAAGGATGTATCGCGGGAGGGTTTCCCGCGGCCCGGTTCTCTGCTGTTTCGCATGGTTAAAATCCCCTTTGCATATAGTCAGCTGTATCCCTATTTCCCGATGGGTAAACTGCCAGATTACCTGAAATTATACCATAGGCGGAGGATAAAAACAAGTTTAGACGGAAAGTTGGTAAAAGTTTTCCTTCCGGCTGCCTGACCGGCGGCGGGCCGTCCATCTCCTGCGCCTATATCTAACCAAAAAAAGCGGCGTCTGATTGTGCATCCTGCTAAAATGGCGAATTTTGTCCGTTTCCCACTGGAAAACGGGACGGAATTCCACTATAATAGAGTAGAAATCAAAAACATGGCCAGTTAGGGGACAAAATTCCCCAACCATGGGAAATCGGAACGAAAGGCGGCGGATATATATGAAGCGGTGCAGGCGGTTGTTCTCTGCCCTTCTGGCCCTTCTGATGGTATCGGGCTGTCTGCCGCCGGCGCTGGCGGCGGAATCCTCCCCGGGGACGGCTGTATCGGACAGCCTGCCGGAAGAGGCGGAAGAGAGCGCCGAACCGGCGCCCTTGAATCTCACCGTCAGCATTTTTGAAAACGTCAGCCGGCGCTGGCTGCTCTCCCCGACCCAACTGTCGGTCGAGGCGGGCACCGGGCTGGACGGCCTTTTATCCACCCTCTCCGGCTACGCTTTTTTAGAGGACGCCGAAACCGAGGGGGGCGCGATCCTCTCGATCACCGACGAAGAGGGGGAGGTCTTCCCAGCCAACCCTTCGATCGGCAACAACTGGATCTTAGTCGTCAACGGCATCGAATATCCGGGCGAAGCAAATCTCCGGCCCCCGGCCACCTTTTCGGACGGGGACACCGTGCAGCTGGTCTATGAAAGCGGCGGCGCGTCGGAGGCCGACCTTTCCGCCGTCTCCACCCCCGACCGCACCCTTTCGGCCGCGACCGAGCCGGTCCCGTGGGAAGACCGCTATTCCGCCGCCCTGTCTTCCGCCGCCGGCTGGCTGCGGCAGAACGTCCAGTCCCCGACCGCGCTGGCGGTGCTGGGGGCCTGCGGGATGTCGGTCGACCACCGCTATCTGACAAACGTCCTGCGGGCGGTCAGCGAGGATACCGCCCCCACCGGGACCGAACTGGCGGCCGGCATCCTCGCTGTCACCTTCTCCGGCATCTCGGCCGAGAACTTCTCCGGCCGGGACCTGATCGCCGAGATGCTGACCTACCCCGACCTGGGGCGGATCGAGTCGATCCTGGGGCTGATCGCCTACGACTGCAACCACTACGACATCCCTTCCGACGCCTTAAACGCCCGCAGCGCGATGTTAAACGTCATCATGGCGGGGCAGAATGAAGACGGCGGCATTTCCGAAATACAGGGGGAGGAAAGCGACGTCTTCCTGACTGCGCTGGCGCTGACCGCGCTGGCCCCCTACCGGGACGACGCAACGGTCGGCCCCTGCATCGAACGGGCGCTGGCCTGGCTGGCCGGCCAGCTGGGGGAAGGATGCGTCTATTACGACGGCGCGCGCCCCTCCTGCACCGCCACCAGCGCCGCCATACTGGCCCTGTCCAGCCTGTCGGTCCCGCTGAGCGACGAGCGCTTCTCCTACGGGGAGCATAACCTTTTGTCCTCCCTGATGAACTTCTACGCCGGCGGCACCGGCTTTTCCGAGCTGGAAGAGGGCGAGGCGGACGCCCAGCCCACCGAATTCGCCCTTCTGGCGCTGGAGTCCCAGCGGACCGGCCGCAACCCGCTGATCCTCGCCTCCCCGATCACCGGCAGCGGCTCCCTCGATTTTTCGGTCAGCGAGCCGGCGCCGGAGCAGGAAAGCTCTACGCCGCTCCTGGACAGCGAGACCCGGATGAAGGTGCGGGTCGGCGCCGTCGCTGCAGTCGCCGGGGCGTCGGTCGCGGCGCTTGTCATGCTGGGGATCCTGCTCCACTGGCGGCGGAAATATAAGAAGAAAAAGTAATGCTGAAACCGGCCGCCGGTGCAGCGAAAACCGATAACCGATCCGGCGGATGGCCCATCCGCCGGTATTCCTTTCCATTCCCGACAAAAGTCCCAGGAGGTACAACATGAACGCTTCTGAACT
The DNA here is from genome assembly GCA_944388825.1 of uncultured Clostridia bacterium. Lineage (GTDB taxonomy): Bacteria > Bacillota > Clostridia > Oscillospirales > Ruminococcaceae > Faecivivens. The sequence continues at coordinate 5,693 of CALXKG010000015.1, forward strand.
GAAATCCGCCATCCGCTCCGGCGCCTGCGACGCCGCATTTACCGCCCTCTACGGCGCAGACCGTCTGGACGCTGCCCGTGCGCGCGCCCAAAGCACGGTAGACGCCTACCGGCAATCCTTCCCCGACGCCCCCGGCCTCTCCCTCTTTTCGTCGCCGGGGCGGGTGGAACTGCTGGGCAACCACACCGACCACAACGGCGGCATGGCGCTGGCAGGGGCGGTCAACATCGACATCCTGGCCGTCGCGGCCCCGTCGGACCAGCCGGTCATCCGGGTGCAGTCGGAGGGGTATCCGCTGGTCGAGGTAGACCTGCGCGACCTCTCCCCCCAGCCGGAAGAGGCGACCCATTCCCCCTCGCTGATCCGCGGCATCGCCCGCCGGTTCCATGACGCCGGGCGGAAGATCGGCGGCTTCACCGCCTACACCACCTCCGACGTGCCCAAAGGCAGCGGCCTTTCCTCATCGGCGGCCTTTGAGGTGCTGGTGGGGACCATTTTAAACGAGATGTACGGCGGCGGCGCAGGCCCCCAGCAGATCGCGAAAGACGCCCAGTACGCCGAAAACGTCTACTTTGAAAAGCCGAGCGGCCTGCTCGACCAGATGGCCTGTGCCATGGGGAACGTCGTCCAGCTGGACTTCGGCGACCCGCAAAACCCCGCCGTCACCCCCCTGGCCCTCGATCTGGAGGCGCAGGGGCATAAGCTGATCGTCACCGCCACCGGCGGCAGCCACGCCGACCTGACCGACTGCTACGCGGCGATCCCCCGGGAGATGAAAGCGGTCGCCGCCCGGTTCGGTCAGCCGGTTCTGCGGGGGATCACCTTCCCGATGCTGATGGAAAAGGCGGCGGAGATCCGGAGCGCCTGCGGCGACCGGGCGCTCGCCCGCGCCATCCACTTCGTCACCGAAAACGGCCGGGTACAGCAGGCGGGCGAAGCGGTGCGGAGAGGGGATTTCGCCGGGTTCCTGCGGGCGCTGAACGCCTCCGGCCGCAGTTCCGCCCTCGCCCTCCAGAACATCTACGCCGACGTCGACGTCCGCTGCCAGCCGGTCACGCTGGCCCTCGCGGCCGCGTCGGCGGTGCTGGGGGAGGAAGGCGGGTACCGGGTCCACGGCGGGGGGTTCGGCGGCACGATGCTGGCGGTCGTCCCGGAAGGGCGGATCGCCGCCTTCACCGGGCGGATGGAGCAGCTGTTCGGGAAAGGGTGCTGCAGGGTGCTCTCCTTCCGGCAGGGGGCCTGCAGGGTCTTCCCCGGGCGCCAGGCATGACGGGAAAATAAAAGGGAACAAACAAAAAGGCCGTCCCCTCTGCCGGGGACGGCCTTTTACACGGGCAGCTTACTGCGCGTTGTCTTCGATATATTTGACAATGTCGCCGACGGTCTTGATGTTCTCGACCTGATCGTCGGGGATCTCGACGTCGAACTCTTCCTCCAGGCTCATGACCAGATCGACCAGGTCAAGGGAATCGGCCCCGAGGTCGTCGACGATGCTGGCTTCCATCGTAACCTTTTCTTCTTCAACATCCAGCTGATCCACCAGGATCTCTTTCACTTTGTCAAAAATCATAACGTTTCCTCCTTAGGATTTCTCATCTATTATAGCTGTCGGGCGGACAGGCCGCGCCGCAGTTACAATACCTCATGTAAATCGGACTTTTCCATGCTGACCTCGACGCCGTCTGCCGGCAGGTCGTCGATGCTGGGCAGCGGTCCCTCCAGCATATCGCCGGGCGGGTAGCTGCCGCCTTCCGCAAAGACGCCGATTTTTCTGAACTTATTATAACGTGCTTCCAGTAAATTTGCAATACTTTTCCCGGTCAAATTTTTCAGCGCGTCCAGAATAAAATCGGCAATATTGCCAGCGGTCAGCTCCGGGTTCATATGGGCGCCGCCGGGGGCCTCCGGAATGATGCCGTCGCAGACGCCGAAGGCGGCAAGGTCCTCGGCGGTCATCTTCATCGCCTCGGCCGCCTCCTTTTCGCGGGACGGGTCCTTCCAGAGGATGGACGCGCAGCCCCGGGGGGAGATGACGCTGTAGACGGCGTTTTCCAGCATCCCCAGCGTATCGCAGACCCCCAGCGCCAGCGCGCCGCCCGAGCCGCCTTCCCCCAGCACGATCGAAATGACCGGGGTCTTCAGCCGCGAAAATTCAAACAGGTTGCGGGCGATCGCTTCCCCCTGTCCCCGCTCCTCGGCCGCGACGCCGCAGAAGGCGCCGGGGGTGTCGATGAAGCAGATGACCGGCCGGTGAAATTTCTCGGCCTGCCGGGCCAGCCGCAGCGCTTTCCGGTAGCCTTCCGGGTGGGGGGAGGAAAAGTTGGTCTTCCTGTTCTCTTCCAGGTTGTGGCCCTTGACCTCGCCCAGCACCGTCACCGATATGCCGTGCACCCGGGCGATGCCGCCGACGATCGCCGCGTCGTCGCCGTAAAGGCGGTCGCCGTGCAGCTCGTAAAACTCGTCGAAGATCAGCGGGATATAGTCCCGCACCGTCGGGCGGCCCTTATGGCGGATCAGTTCCATCCGTTCCCAGACCGGGAATTTTTTCTGCTCTTCCATTTCCGCACCCCCTTTACAGGTCAAGTCTCTGCCCCGGCAGATGGGCTTTTAAGAGCTTGGAGACCGTCCGCCGCATATTGACCCGGCTGACGATCATGTCGACAAAACCGTGCTCCAGCAAAAACTCCGCCGACTGGAAATCGTCCGGCAGCCGCTGGCGGATGGTCCCTTCGATGACCCGCCGCCCGGCAAAGCCGATCAGCACCTTCGGCTCGGCGATGATGATGTCCCCCAGCGACGCGAACGACGCCGTGACCCCCCCGGTCGTCGGGTCGGTCAGGACGGTGATGTACAGAAGCCCCGCGTCCGAATGCCGGGCGACGGCGGCCGAGGTCTTCGCCATCTGCATCAGCGAGAGGATCCCCTCCTGCATACGCGCGCCGCCGGAGGCGGTAAAGGCGACGACCGGCAGGCCCTTTTCGGTCGCCCGCTCAAAGGCCCTGGTCACCTTCTCGCCCACCACCGAACCCATCGACGCCATCATAAACCGGGAGTCCATGATGATGATGACGCATTTCCGGGTGCGGATGGTGCATTCGCCGGTAATGACCGCTTCTTTTAAGCCGGTCTTCTGCTGCGCCGCCGCGATCTTTTCTTCATACCCCTCAAACCCCAGCGGGTTTACCGAGGTAAGGTCCTCGTCGTACGCAGTAAAGCTCCCCTTGTCCACCGTCAGCTCCAGCCGTTCCTGGCAGGAGATGCGGGCGTGGTAGGAACAGTTCGGGCAGACCTTCAGCCCGGCGTTAAACTCCTCCATAAAGACGACGTTGCCGCAGCGGGGGCATTTAAACAGCAGGTTTTTCGGGATTTTCGCGCGGGACTCTTTCGCGCCCGCCTCCTCCTTTTCCTTGCCGCCGTCCTCCATCCGCAGGCGGACGACCTTCCAGAGATCTTCCAGCATATTCGGTCACCATGCCCCTTTCCGGGTCACTTTTTCCTTTCCGTTTCATTGCGTGCGGGGACTGCCGGAAAGCCGCAGGGCTCAGCCCTTCGTCAGCCTTCCGAGATTCCGCCCCAAAAACCCGATGTCGTAGCTGGCCGCTTCGACGTCCGGGTCCCGGAGTAATTTTAACTGAAAATCAATGTTGGTGTCAACCCCTTCGACCAGAAATTCCGCCAGCGCCCAGTTCATCTTCTTCAGCGCCTCTTCCCTGGTCGGGGCGTAGGCGATCAGCTTGGCGATCATCGAGTCGTAGTAAGGGGTGATCTCATACCCGGAATAAACGGCCGTATCGATCCGGATGCCCGGCCCCCCCGGCATATGCAGCGCCGTGATCTTCCCGGGCGAAGGCCGGAAGCCCTGGGCGGGGTTTTCGGCGTTGATGCGGCACTCGATCGCGTGGCCAGTCATATGGATATCTTCCTGTTTAAAGGGCAGCTCTTCCCCTGCCGCGATGCGGATCTGCATCTTGACCAGGTCGACGCCGGTAACAAACTCGGTGACCGGGTGCTCGACCTGGATCCGGGTGTTCATCTCCATAAAGTAGAACTGGTCCCCCGACAGCAGGAATTCGACCGTCCCGGCGTTTTCATAGCCGCAGGCCTTCGCCGCCCGGACGGCCGCCTCCCCCACCCGCGCGCGGAGGGCGGGGGTCATGACCGGGCAGGGGCACTCCTCCACCATCTTCTGGTTGCGCCGCTGGAGGGAGCAGTCCCGCTCGCCGAGATAGACGGTGTTGCCGTATTTGTCCGCCAGCAGCTGGATCTCGACGTGCCGGGGGTCGACGATAAACTTCTCCAGGTAGACCCCGTCGTCCCCGAAAAAGGACTTGGCTTCCCGCCTGGCGGTGACGATCGCGTCTTCCAGGTCTTCCGGCCGGTCGACCCGCCGGATCCCCCGCCCGCCGCCGCCAGCCGAAGCCTTGACCATGACCGGGTAGCCGATCTGCTCCGCCAGCGCCTTTGCCTCCTCCACCGAACCGATGAGGCCGTCGGAGCCGGGTACGACCGGAACGCCGGCCTTTTTCATCGTCTGTTTGGCGGTGGCCTTGTCCCCCATCAGCGTCATCGCCTCGGGGCTGGGGCCGATGAAGGCGACGCCGCAGCGGGCGCACATCTTCGCAAACCCGGCGTTTTCGGATAAAAAGCCGAATCCGGGATGGACCGCCTCGGCGCCGGTCAGCTCACAGGCGGCTAAAATCGCCTTGATATTGAGGTAGGAATCGGCGCTCTTCGCCGGGCCGATGCAGACCGCCTCGTCGGCGATCATCGCGTGGAGCGCCTCCCGGTCGGGCTCGGAAAAGACCGCCACCGTCCGCACCCCCAATTCCCGGCAGGCGCGGATAATCCGGACGGCGATCTCGCCGCGGTTGGCAATCAGGACTTTTTTGAACATGGGCATTTCCTTCCGTCTGGCTTACTCTGTTTTCGGCGCGTCGCCCAGCATCGAGGTGAGCTCGGCCGTGACGACCTTCCGCCCGTCCACCGACGCCACCGCCTTGCAGACGGCGACCGGCCCGCGGGCTTTGATGACCTCCACTTCGAGGGTCAGGGTGTCGCCCGGCAGCGCCTTGGAGCGGAACTTCGCCTTGTCGATGCCGGCAAAGTAGGCGATCCGCCCCTTGTTTTCCGGCAGGCAGAGGGAGCAGACCGCCCCCGTCTGAGCCAGCATCTCAATGGTCAAAACGCCCGGCTGTACCGGTTCCTGGGGGAAATGGCCCTTAAACCAGAACTCGTCCGGCTTTAAATATTTTTTCCCGACCGCCCGCACGCCCGGCTCCAGTTCGACGATCTCGTCGATCAGCAGGAAGGGGTCGCGGTGGGGGATGATTTCCATAATCTCTTCTTTATTCAGGTGCATGGGAGTTTCTCCTTTCAGATCTTCACGGCTGGACGGCCCTGCGCGCCCGCATAAACCGCCGGAGGAAGAAGATAAACCAGACGGGCAGCACGGTGCCCTTTAAGAACATCGACAGGCTCATCGCCCACCAGACGCCGTTTAATTCCAGCGCCGTCGCCGACAGCAGCAGCGCCGCCGGGATGCGGAAAAGGTTGAACGCCATCCCCGACACGGCCGGCGGGACGGTATGGCCCATCCCCTGGAACATACCGGAGGCAAGCCCTTCCAGGCAGCTGAAGATCTCCGCCGCCCCCATGATCCGCAGATAGCTGGCGCCGATCGCGACGACCGCCTCCTCCTGGATAAACAGCTTCATCAGCGGTTCCGGGAAGACGATCAGTACGACGCTGGTAAACGCCCCCCAGGCGATCATCAGGACCGCGCCGGTGGAAAAGCCTTTTTTGATCCGGTCATACCGCCCGGCGCCGTAGTTCTGGGCGGTAAAGGCGTTGATCGCCGTCGCGAAGCCGCCCGAGATCATAAAGGAGATCGACTCGATCTGGGTGCCGACCTTCTGGGCGGCGACCGCGCCGTCCCCCCACCCGGCGATGATCCGGGCGATGACCATCGAGATCAGCGAGAAGATGCAGTCCTGGGCGGCAGGGGGAAACCCGATCCGGACGATCCGGGAAACGCTCCCCTCCGGCCCCCTCGAAAAGACTTTCAGACGGTTAAACAGCCGCTTATCCCGCCGGGCGGCGAACAGGTAAAGGACAAAGACGATAAACTGGGAGAGGACGGTGGCGATCGCCGCCCCGGCCGCCCCCAGCCCGGGGACCGGCCCCAGGCCGAAGATGAAAAAGGGGTCCAGCACCATGTTTAAAACCATGCCCGTAGCCGTGACCCGGAGGTTGATCATCGTATGGCCCATCGCGGTAAACAGGCCGCCCAGCACCTGGCCCAAAAAGGAGAAGACGACCAGCCCGCTGGTGATCATATGGTAGGCGCTGGCCTGGGCGATGGTGTCGGGGTCGGAGAGGCCGTAAAAGGCGATCAGCGGCTGGTCAAACAGCACGCTGAAAATCCCGTAGAGGGTGCCGAACAGCACCGCCATCCGGAGAGCGGCGCCGGCGTACCCGGCGGCCTCCTCCGGCTTATCCTCGCCCAGCTTCTGGCCGGTCAGCACCTGGCCGCCCATCTTGGGGATGGTCGCCAGCCCCGACCCCAGCCACATATACATACCGGCGGCGCCGACCGCCGCGACGGACCCGGAGCCCAGCCGCCCGACCCAGAACATATCGACCAGGTTGTAGCCCATCTGGATGACCGAAGAAGCCATGATCGGCAGCGCCAGCTTCGCCAGCGTCCGGGCGATCGGCCCCTCCAGCATATTGACGGATTTCATTTTCTGATTTCCTTTCCAGGTTGGAAAAGTGATTGTAAGGATTCTTTTTGGATTATGGTGGGGTGCCGCGCACCGTTTGTGAAACGGCGGGACCGGTCGGGTGAAAAACCTTATTTCGTGAGCCGGTTATCCAAATTACCGCCTATTCATATGTTCCACGCAAAAACGGCGCTTACCCAATCACCATAACCGGCTGGCCGTACTCGACCGGCTGGCCGTTCTCGACCAGGATCTTCTCGACCCTGCCGGAAAATTCGCTCGTAACCTCGTTCATCAGCTTCATCGACTCGATGATAAAGAGGACGTCCCCCTCGTTTACCTCGCTGCCGACCTGCACATAGGGCGGCTTGTCGGGGGAAGCGGCGGCGTAGAAGGTGCCGACGATCGGGGATTTGACGACCTTCCCTTCGGGGAGGGACGGCGCTTCCGCCGGGGCGGGGGACGGCGCGGCGGCAGGGACGGCGGCGGGAGCGGCGGCCGGGACGCCCGCCAGCGGCGCCATATACACCGGGGCGGCCGCTTTTTCCGCCCCCAGTTTCAGGACAAAGTCCCCGTCCTTCAGGGTCAGCGCGGTCAGGCCGGAGGCGGAAAACGCCTCCATCAGCTGCCGCAGTTCATCTAAAGACAGTTTCAGTTCGCTCATCTATCGTCCATCCTTCTGGGATTATTCGCCAGTATATTTTTTCAGGCAGACGGCGGCGTTGTGCCCGCCAAAACCGAGGGAGTTGGAAAGCGCCGACCGGATCGGGACCTCCCGCGCGGCGTTCGGGACGACGTCCAGGCCGCATTCCTCGTCCGGGACCTGGTACCCGACGGTCGGGGGGATCACCCCGTTCTCCAGCGCCAGCGCGCAGGCGAGCGCCTCGGCCGCGCCGGCGGCCCCGAGCATATGCCCGGTCATCGACTTGGTGGAGGAGACGGGGATCTTTTTCGCGTTCTCTTCGCCGAACGCCTTTTTGACCGCGATCGTCTCATACCGCTCGTTTAACGGGGTGGAGGTGCCGTGGGCGTTTACATACCCCAGCTCTTCCGGCTTTACGCCCGCCTCTTCGATCGCCAGCTGCATCGCCTTGGCGGCCGCTTCCCCGTCGGGGGCGGGGGAGGTGATGTGGTAGGCGTCGCCGGTCGCGCCGTAACCGGCAACCTCGGCGTAGATATGGGCCCCGCGGGCCAGAGCGTGTTCCAGCTCCTCCAGCACGAGGATCGCGCTCCCCTCGCCCATGACAAAGCCGGAGCGCTCCTTGTCAAACGGGATGGACGCCCGGTCGGGGTCGGGGGAGGTGGTCAGCGCCCCCATATTGTGGAAGCCGGTCAGCGCCAGCGGTGTGATCGCCGCTTCCGAACCGCCGGTGATGCAGGCGTCGAGGACGCCGTACTTAATGTTGCGGAACGCCTCGCCGACCGCGTGGGTGGAGGTGGCGCAGGCGGTGACGGGGGCGAAGTTGACCCCCTTAAAGCCGGTCCGGATCGAAATGTTCCCGGCGGCCATATTGGCGATCATCATCGGGATGAAGAAGACCGAGACCCGCTTGGGACCTTTGTTGTCATAGGTGCGGCAGGCGCTTTCAAACGACTCCATCCCGCCGATGCCGCTGCCGACAATGACGCCGACCCGGTAAGGGTCGAGGTCTTTTAAATCGCTGCCGCAGTCGCGGAGCGCGTCCATCGCCGCCGCGACCGCGAACTGGCAGTAGCGGTCCATCCGCTTGGCCTCTTTGCGGTCCATCCACTGGGAGGGGTCAAAATCCCGGACCTGGGCCGCCACCTGGACGGGGGTCAGGTTGTCGATGCCGGTGATGGGGGAGATGCCATGGCGTCCGGAGCGGAGGCTGTCCCAGAAGGACGCGACCGTATTGCCGATCGGGCTGATGACCCCGGCGCCGGTAATGACGACTCTTCTCATATTGATCGTAAGTTCCTTTCTGACTAAAGTCCCGTTACATGGCAAGCCCGCCGGAGACGACGAGCACCTGGCCGGTGATATAGGACGCCCTGTCCGACACGAGGAAGGAGACGGCGTCTGCGATATCCTGCACTTCGCCCAGCCGCCCCAGCGCGATCATCTTTTTGATCTCCGCCTTATACTGGTCGTCCAGCACGTCGGTCATCGCCGAGCGGATAAACCCGGGCGCAACGGCGTTGCAGGTGACCCCGCGGGAACCCAGCTCCTTGGCGGTGGTCTTGGTCATCCCGATGACGCCCGCCTTGGAGGCGGCGTAGTTGATCTGCCCGGCGTTGCCGTAGACCCCGGCGACCGAGGAAATGTTGACGATCCTCCCGCCCCGCTGCCGCATCATCACAGCGCCCACATGGCGGATCATATTGAAGGTGCCTTTGAGGTTGACGTTGATGACCGCGTCAAACTGTTCCGGGCTCATCCGGACCAGCAGGCCGTCTTTGGTGATGCCGGCGTTGTTGACCAGCGCGTCGATCGTCCCAAAGCGCTTTTTCACCTCTTTGACCATCCCCTCGCAGGCGGCAAAGTCGGAAACGTCGGCGATGAAGCATTCCGCCTCCACCCCCAGCTCCCGGCAGGCGGCGGCGACTTCCGCCCCGCCGATGTCGGCGTCCTTCTGGGAGTAGCAGTTGATGGCGATGTTAAACCCGTCGGCGGCCAGCGTCTTCGCGATACACGCGCCGATGCCCTGGGTCGCGCCGGTGATCAGTGCAGTTTTAGCCATATCTGAAAATTCCTTTCCCTATCAATCAATAAAGCGACTTGTACTTATTGTGCAGCAGCTCGTCCGCCTGCGCAAACATCGTCTCGATGACTTCTTTGCAGGGGCGGATCTCGTTGACCATCCCGCCGATCTGCCCGCACATAAACGACCCGTTGTCCTTGTCGCCGGTCTGGACAGCCCGCCGGAGGGAACCGATGGTCAGCTCCTCGATCTCGGCAAACGGCTTGCCCGCCCGCTCGGCCTCGATGACCCGGCGGGTATACTTGTTCTTGACCTGCCGGCAGGGCGCGCCGCCCACACAGATGCCGCCGGTGACGGCCGAATCGGTATCTTTGGCCTTCAGGACCATTTCCTTATAGTTTTCGTGGATCTGGCACTCAGGGGTCGCGAGGAAGACGGTGCCGCACTGCACCCCTTCCGCCCCCAGCATCATCGCCGCCGCGAGCCCCCGCCCGTCGGCGATGCCGCCGGCCCCGATGACCGGGATGCTGACCGCGTCCACGACCTGCGGGAGCAGGCAGATCGTCGTGATCTGGCCGATGTGTCCGCCCGACTCCATCCCTTCGGCGATGACCGCGTCGGCCCCGGCCCGCTCCATCCGCTTGGCCAGCGCGACCGACGGGACGACCGGGACGACCTTGACCCCCGCCGCCTTCCAGGCTTCCATATATTTGCCGGGGTTGCCGGCGCCGGTGGTGACGACCGGGACGCCCTCTTCGACGACGATTTTTGCCAGGTCGTCGGCATTCGGGCTCATCAGCATGATGTTGACCCCAAAGGGCTTATCGGTCAGCGTCTTGCAGCGGCGGATCTGCTCCCGGATAACCTCCCCGGGGGCGCTGCCGCCGGCGATGATGCCCAGCCCCCCGGCGTTCGAGACGGCGGCCGCCAGCGTCGACTCGGCGACCCAGGCCATCCCGCCCTGGAAGATCGGGTATTCGATGCCGAAAAGTTCGGTGATTCTCGTTTTCATCCTGTTGCACGTTCCTTTCTGGAAAAGGTTACGGAATTTCTTCTTATTATCTGAATTCTGCTTTCAGGTCTTTGCATTTACAGCGTAAACACGCAGCCGCCGTAAACCAGCCCCGCGCCGAACCCGACCATCCCGACCTTTTTGCCGGGGGTGAGCCGGCCCTGCTCGTCCAGCTCGGCCAGCGCCACCGGGATACAGGCGGAGGAGGTGTTGCCGTACCGGTCGATGTTGACGTAAAACCGCTCGAGCGGCAGGCCCAGTTCCTTCGCGGCCGACTGGATGATCCGCAGGTTGGCCTGGTGGGGGATGATGAGGTCGAGGTCGGCGGGGGTGATGCCGTCCTTTTCGCAGGCCCCCTTGAGGGCGGTGCTCATCGCGTTCACCGCGAACTTATAGACCTCTCGCCCGTCCATATAAAGGACGCCCGGCCGGTTGACGTCCGGGAAGTGGTCGACCGACTGGGGGTCTGCCTGCTCGACAAAGGGGATGTCGTTTAACGGCCGCCTGGCGAACAGGGTATGGGCGCCGGTCCCGTCGCTGCCCAGCACCGACTGGAAATCCCCCTCCCCTTTCCCGACGACGCAGGCCCCCGCCGCGTCGCCAAAGAGGACGCAGGTCGAACGGTCGGTGTAGTCGGTGATTTTGGAGAGCCCTTCGGCCGAGACGATCAGCACATGGTGGTAGCCGTGCTGGAGGTACATATTCGCCATATCCAGCGCATAGACAAACGCGGCGCAGGCGGCGTTGATGTCAAAAGCCGCCGCATTTTTCGCCCCGATCGCCCCCTGGACGATGCAGGCGAGCGCCGGGGTGATGTAGTCGCTGGTGACGGTGGTGCAGAGGATGAGGTCGATGTCGAGCGGCGACAGCCCCGCCCGCTCGACCGCCATCCGCGCCGCCTTTTCCGCCATCACATGGGTCGGCTCGGAGGCGATATGCCGCTCCTTCATGCCGGTGCGCTTGACGATCCACTCGTCCGAGGTTTCGACGATCTTCGCAAAGTCCGCGTTGGTCACGACTTTTTCGGGCAGGTAGTAGCCGGTTCCTAAAATTTTCAGTCCCATATTTCCCTTCCATTCTGTTGGGGCCGGACGGCCCGTTTCTCCATCGATCCACGGCGTCAGAAGAGGCGGGGCGGCGGGAAAAGTTCACCGCCCCGCCATGAAAAATGCTTGAAAATTGCCGGGAATTTTGGTATAGTTAGATTGTACAACCGGCGGCGCGGGCGGACGGTCCCCTTTGGGGAAACTCCCTTATCCGCAGAAACCGGAGTGTACCCCTTAATTGTATAATCTATCGGCCGGATTGTCAACCGAAAGAGGGCGGCAAACAGGGTTTTTTTACCGGTTTTTTTCGGGAGAAAACCCCCTTCCCGCAAACTTTTTACAGTTCCTTCACAGGATGGATTCAGTTGACCGCCGGTCATTTTTCCCGGGGGGCAAAACCGCCGCCCCGGGCCTGGAAAGGAAGGAATACAAGATGAAGACAGCTTTTCTTTTCGCGGGACAGGGCTCCCAATACCCCGGCATGGGGGTCGAGCTTGCGGAAATCTCCCCGGCGGCGAAAGCGGTATTTGCCTGCGCCTCGGACGTCCTCCATATCGACCTGTTAAAGCTCTGTGCGGACGGCTCCGAGGAAGAGCTGGCCGCCACCACTATCGCCCAGCCGGCGATCATGGCCACTTCCCTCGCGGCGCTTGCCTGCGTGCGGGAAAAGGGGGTCGAAGCGGAAGCGGTCGCCGGGCATTCGCTCGGGGAATACGCCGCGATGGTCGCCTCGGGGATGCTCTCAATGGAGGACGGCTTTAAGCTGATCGGCTTCCGGGCGGCGGCGATGGGCAAAGTGGCGGAAAAGGGGGCCGGGTCGATGGCTGCGGTCCTCGGGATGCCTGCCAGCGACATCGCGGAGGTCTGCGAATCGGTCGACGGGTACGTCCTGCCGGTCAACTTCAACTCCTCCGCCCAGACGGTCATCGCCGGGGCGGACGACGCGGTCAGGGCCGCCTGCGAAAAGTTTGCGGCGCTCGGCAAAAAAGCGGTGCCCTTAAAGGTCGCGGCCGCCTTCCATTCGGCGCTGATGCAGCCGGCGGCGGACGAGTTTTACGCGGCGGCGAAAGGCTTTTCCTTTAAAGCGCCCGCCTGTGATTTCTATTCCAACTTAAAAGGCGGCCTGCTTTCCGACTTCTCGGATATGCCGGCGCTGCTGGCCCGGCATATCGTCTCCCCCGTCCGGTTCACCGACGAGCTGCACGCGATGCAGAGCGCCGGCATCGGGCGGTATATCGAGCTGGGGCCGGGGCACACCCTGTCGGGGCTGGTCAAGCGGACGCTGAAAGACGTGACCATCCAAAACGTCGAAAACGCCAAAACGCTGGAAAAAGTAACCGGATAAGGAAGGTAACCGATGATCTATTCTCTTTACCCTGTACTGAAAGACGCCATCTGGGGCGGGGAAAAGCTGAAAACCGTCTATGGCAAGAAGACGCCCCTCCCCCGCGCCGCCGAGAGCTGGGAGCTCTCCTGCCACCCGGACGGCGTCTCCTCGATCGGCGTCGCCGGGTTTGACGGCTCCGGGCCGGTGCCGCTGACCGAATTTATCCGCATACGGGGCCGGTCGGAAGTGCTGGGCAGCCGCCCGGCGGCCTTTGCCTCCTTCCCGGTGCTGGTCAAGCTGATCGACGCGGCGAAAGACCTGTCGATCCAGGTCCACCCGGACGACCGCTACGCGATGCGGGAAGAAGGGGCGTCCGGCAAGACCGAGATGTGGTACATCGTCGACTGCGAGGAGGGGGCGTCGATCCTGCTGGGCTTCAACGGCGCCTACACCCGCGAGGAGGTGCGGGAAGCCGCTTTAAACGGCTCCCTCCCCGACCTCTGCTGCCGGATACCCGTCCATAAGGGGGACGTCTTCTGGCTGAACCCCGGAACGCTGCACGCGATCGGCGGCGGCATCACGCTGGCCGAGATCCAGCAGAACTCCTCCCTCACCTACCGCCTGTACGACTATGGGCGGCTGGGGGCGGACGGCAGGCCGCGTCCGCTGCACTTGGACCGCGCCCTCGACGTTTTAAAGATCGAAAAACCGGCGCGGCTGGGCCCGATCGGCCGGAAGGAGTATCACCAGGGGTATGTCCGGACGCTCCTCGGCTCCTGCCACTACTTCACCGTCTCGGAGATCGACCTGACCGGGACGTATATGGGCTTTGCGACCCCGCTCTCCTTCCACTGCCTGACGGCCGCAGAGGGGAACCTCCTGATCGAAAACGAGGGGCAGCGGGCGGAAGCCGCCCCCGGCATGAGCTTTTTCATCCCGGCGGGGGCGGGCGCCTATACCCTCCGGGGCCGGGCGAAAGTCCTCATCACGACTATCTGAAAAGGAGGCGGCGGCATGGCTGGCACATCCCTCCCGCAGGCGGGGGAAAAGCCCCGGGACATCAAACTGAATAACCGCCGGATCGTCCTGCGGCTGCTGGCGGAGGGGGAAAAGGTGACGCTGGGGGAACTGGCGGCTGAAAGCGGCCTTTCCCGCAACACCGTCAAAAAATGCGTCGACTTTTTCCTGCAAAGAGGGATCGCCGCCGACGCCGGCAAGGGCAGCTCGACCAGCGAAGGGGGCAAAAAGCCGGATATGTTCGCCCTCGAAGGACGCTGGGGGAGCATCGCCTCCTTCTACTGCTGCGGGCAGGAACTGTCGGGGGCGCTCTACTCGGCCGCCCGGGAGTGCCTGTGCGAGGCGCAGGAACTCCTGCCGGCCTACACCCCCGAAGAGGTCGTGGCCGGGTGCGGGCGGCTGCTGAAAAAAATGCAGGCGGAGAGCGGTTCACGCCCGGGGCCATTAAAGTGGGCGGTCTGTTCAATCTACGGGATCGTCGACATCCACACCGGTTCCGTCCTTTCCAACCGGCAGGACGCCTGGAACGGGCGGGTGCCGCTGGGGGAGATGCTGAAAAGCGCCCTCGGGGTGCCGGTCTCCTGCTGCAACCCGGTGCGGACGATGCTGCTCTGCGAGGCGGACCACGACCCCGCCGTCTCGGACAACTCGGCCCTTGTCTACACCAACGGCCCGGGGGCGATGGCGGCGATCATCCGCCGGGGGACCGTCATACAGGGCAAACGGTGCGTGCTGGGCGAGATCACCGGCATCCCGCTGGGCTTCTCGGCCCATCCCGCCTCCGATACCGCCCTTGGGGGCGACAGCCTGGGGTATCTGGTCTGCCGGAAAAAGCTGCTGGAGGAGATCGCTTCGCAGCCCATCCTCTTTAAGGCCTCCGGGCTTTCGGCGCTGGGGCGGCAGCCGACGCTGCGGGATATCTTCCGGGCGGCTTCCATCGGCGATAAGCTGGCGCAGGCGGTGGTGCGGTATGCGGCCCGGTGGTTTGCCGTCTCGCTGCGGCAGCTTTTATTCCTGGCCGACCCGGATATCATCATCATCCAGGGGGATTACGCCGGGGCCGGGGATTATTTCCTCTCGACGCTGAAGCAGTACGTCCAGTCTTACGTCGCCCCGGCGGTCGACGTCATCCCCGACATCCGCCTTTCCGCCCTCGGGGAGACGGCCTCCTGCCTGCTGGGCGGGGCGATCATCGGCGCCGGCGCGCTCTTTTCCGGGGATGAGATGTATGAATGAAAAAAGCTGTGGGAACTTCCGGTTCCCACAGCTTTTTTATCCCGTCCTCCGGCTTACCCCCGCATTTCCGCGCTCCACTCAAAGATGATGCCGGTTTCGGGGTCGATCTCAAACTCATACCAGATCCCGCCGTACAAAAGGTTCCCCTCGTACCGCATCCTGCCGTCGTCGCCCTCCTGCCAGACATTGACGTCCGCCGGGTCGGCGCCGGTCCGGTCTGCGGCCAGCTGGGCGGCGTCCTCCAGGGTAATCGCGTTCTCCGGCTGGGCATAGACCCACTCTTCCCGGATCTCGTAATCGCTGCCGACGATCGTCCCGTCCGCCCGGGCGATTTCATAATCATAGTCGGCGTTTTCCGTCTGGAACTCGACCTGGTAGACAGGGACCCCGTCCTCCCGGTCGGGTTCGGACCACAGCCGGGAGACTTCCTCTTCCGCAAACCCGGCGTCCGCCAGGGCGATCTGCCTGGCTTCATCCTCCGTGATTTCACCTGCCGTGTCCGAAGGCGCGGCGGCTTCGGACGGCGCGGATGCTTCCGCCGAAGCGGCGGGCGCGGTTTCAGACGTTTCCGCCGGCGCGCCGGATGTCTCAGGCTGCGTCCCGGCACTTACCGCCGGGGGAGAAGATTCGGTGCTCTGCGAGAAGGAAACGGGCTCCTCCTTCGCCCCGTCCCCGAGGCTGATCGAAAACGAACAGCCGCCCAGCAGAAGCGCCGCGCAGATAACAGCCAAAAAACCTTTTTTCATTGAAAATCCCTCCTGAACGCGGTTGATTTTATCTACAGTCTACCACATTCTGCTTCAGGATGCAAGGACAGGAAGGGCGTCTGCACAGGATATCCGCCAAAACCCGGCCGGAAAATCAGGAAAAGCCGCCGGAAGACCCGGCGGCTTAGCTTGTCGATAAAGTCCTGTAGAAATAGAAAATCTGTAGAAATAGAAAATCGACTTTTCGATACGCACAAAAATTAAATCACATTTTTTCCGGCGGCATGTACGGCGGAAAAAATACCTTGATCGGGACAAGTGTCGACCGAAGGGAGGCATGCAGTCCCGATGTTATCTGTCGAAAAACTTGTTTTTCGACAGTCTCAAGCATCTGCCCCGCAGGACAGATGCTTTTTTCATGCCGCGATCCCTTTCCGGATGGCTTTTTCAGTTCCGCGAGAACTCCGCCAGCCGCAGCGCCGGGTTCTTTTCCAGCGCCCAGTTTATATTCCAGTCGCTGGCGAAGAGCAGCAGCTTACGCCCCTTCAGATCCTCGACGATCTTGGTGTCGCTGGTGAGGGAGAGCTTGCGCAGGTCGAAATCCTCCTCGTCGTTCTCCACCCAGCGGATCAGCTCATAGGGGAGGGTATCCATCCGGATCTCGACGTTGTACTCGCTCTTCAAGCGGTACTTCAGGACGTCGAACTGCAAGGTGCCGACGACCCCGACGATCACCTCTTCCATCCCGTGGTCGGGTTCCCGGAAGATCTGGATCGCGCCCTCCTGGGCGATCTGGGAGATGCCCTTGACAAACTGCTTGCGGCCCATCGTGTCCAGCTGGGAGACCCGGGCGAAGTGTTCCGGCGCGAAGGTCGGGATCCCCTCAAACTGCACCTTCATCCCCGGTGCCGCGATGGTGTCGCCGATCGAGAAGATGCCGGGGTCGAAAACGCCGATGATATCCCCGGCGTAGGCCTCGTCGATGATCTCCCGTTCCTGGGCCATCAGCTGCTGGGGCTGGGAGAGGCGCATCTTCTTGTAATTCTCCTGGACGTGGCAGACCTCCATCCCCTTTTCAAACTTGCCGGAACAGATGCGGATAAAGGCGATCCGGTCGCGGTGGGCCTTGTTCATATTCGCCTGGATCTTAAATACAAAGGCGGAGAAGTTCGGGTCGAACGGGTCGACGACCCCCTCTTTCGCCGTCCGGGGGAGGGGCGGGGTGGTCATCTGCAAAAACGCATGGAGAAACGGCTCGACGCCGAAGTTTGTCAGCGCCGACCCGAAAAAGACGGGGGAGAGCTTGCCGTGCCGGACCCTTTCCAGGTCGAACGGCTCGGCGGCGCCGTCGAGCAGCTCGACGTCCTCGCACAGCTTATCGTAAAGGGAATCGCCCAGCACCTCCTTCAGCCGCTCGTCCGACAGGTCGATCTCCTCCCCGCGGACGTCCTTCTGCCCGTTGGCGGTGCCGGAGCCGGTGAAGTGGATGATCTCCTTGCGGCGGCGGTCGTAGACGCCTTTAAATTCCTTTCCGCAGCCGATCGGCCAGTTGACCGGCACGGTGCCGATGCCGAGCTCCTTTTCGATCTCGTCCAGCAGGTCGAAGGGGTCGCGGGCTTCGCGGTCCATCTTGTTGATAAAGGTGAAGATCGGGATATCCCGCATGACGCAGACCTTGAACAGCTTCCGGGTCTGGGCCTCGACGCCCTTGGCCGCGTCGATGACCATGACCGCCGAGTCGGCCGCCATCAGCGTGCGGTAGGTGTCTTCCGAGAAGTCCTGGTGGCCGGGGGTGTCGAGGATGTTGATGCAGTATCCCTCAAAGTTGAACTGCATGACCGAGCTGGTGACCGAGATGCCGCGCTGCTTTTCGATCTCCATCCAGTCGGACGTGGCGGCGCGGGCGTTTTTCTTGCCCTTGACGGCGCCGGCCAGCTGGATCGCCCCGCCGTAGAGCAGGAACTTTTCGGTCAAAGTGGTTTTACCGGCGTCGGGGTGGGAGATAATCGCGAATGTACGCCGTTTTTCGATTTCTTCACGCAGGGTAGACAAGTTCATTCCTCCATACAAATCCGTTTCTGTTTTCCGTTCCGTTTATCCTGTCAGTGGTTCCGGCGCATCATGCTGCCTCCTTCGGGCGTGGTTTGGACATACCTTTTTAGTATAGCACGTTTTTCCCTCCGGCGCAAGATTTCCGCGGCGCATATTTTCGCCGCCCGCGGGGAGAATAAGGGAAAAAACCATCGGGAGGTATGCACATGGAACGCCGTATCCTGACCGCCGAAGCCCTTTCCCGCTTCCGCCGGGAGCTGGTCCGCCGGGAGAAGTCCCCGGCGACCGTCGAGAAATATCTTGCGTCCGTCCGGGCCTTTGCCGGATGGGCGGGCGGCGCGGTGACGCCGGAGAAGGCGTCCGGCTGGAAGCAGGCCCTCTGCGCGTCCCGCGAGCCGTCGACGGTCAACTGCGCCGTAGCGGCCCTGAACGCCCTTTTTGCCTGTCTCGGCTGGGACGACTGCCGGTTAAAGCCGCTGAAGGTGCAGCGGCGTGCCTTCCGGGAAGACGCCCGGGAGCTGACCCGCGGCGAATTCTCCCGGCTGGCCGCGGCGGCGGCGCGGCGGGGGAAAGAGCGGCTGGCCCTCATTCTGGAGGCGGTCGGCTCGACCGGCGTGCGGGTGAGCGAAGTAAAATACTTTACCGTTGAAGCGGCGCGGCGGGGGATGGCGGAGATCTCCCTGAAGGGGAAGATCCGCTCCATCCTGCTGCCGGGCAGGCTCTGCCGGAAACTGTTACAATATGCCAAAAAACAGAAAATCGCTTCCGGCGGGATTTTCCTCACCAGAAGCGGAAAAAACGTAAATCGGAAACAGATCTGGGCGGAGATGAAAGCCCTCTGCAAATTTGCGGGGGTCTCCCCCGAAAAGGTCTTCCCCCATAACCTCCGCCACCTGTTTGCCCGCGCCTTTTACAAACAGACCCGGGACGTGGTCAAGCTGGCGGATGTGCTGGGGCACGCAAGCCTTTCGACCACCCGCATCTACCTCATCTCGACCGGCGCGGAGCACCGGCGGGAATTGGAAAAATTAAAACTGATTCATTGACAGAAGGAATATTCTGTCTAAAAAAGGTTTTTGCTTTTGCCATCAATAATACATAGTCTAGCACATTTAGAACCAACATGCAACCGCTTTTTCGAAAAATAGGCATAATAAACAGAACTGTAACAGGATTTTTTTACAGTTCTCTAGTTTGTGCGCTCATTTTTGGGATTATCCCCGCCAGATATCGCCGTTTTTCACCTGCGGGGACAGCCTTTTTAGACAGAATATTCCTTCTGTCTGAAAGCCGTCAAAATTTTTCCAGAAGGAGAGAATGACGATGTCAAAAACAAAGGCTGCAAGCAAAATTGTAAGCTGCCTGCTTACATGTATAATGATCTTCTGCCTGTTCCCAAAGGTGGAGGTACATGCAGAGGAAAACATGGAAATTCCGATTACGGTTTCGTACAGAATGAATCTCAGCAACGACAATGGTATAGTAGAAGAGTATATTAACACGCAGTTGTATGAAAAGAATCCGCCTTCCATCACAGTTCCTGAAACCGCTATACCCGGCGATTCCATTACCATCGGCCTTCCGACACAAACCGTTTTCCTGGATAAGGAAAACGAAATGCGCTGCACGTTTGTGGATTCCGTTAACAACGGCAATGCATTTGAAAATATATTTGTTTTTATCGGATATTATGATGCGGATGGAGAATATATTGGTGCAGACAGTGAGCGGGGCCGCTTAATCGTAGATGATAAAGACAGCACCTTTACCTTTTCGATTCCGGAATATGAAGAATTTCCCGAAGGCTGCGTATCTGCAAACGTAAATATTTACTACGAATGGGGCGGCCATGTATACGGCATTAAATACGAAAATTCCGGCTATGTGACCAACTGGGTAGAGAGCGTTGTCCGCACAGTCCGGCAGGATGATGTGGAGTTAAAGCCCGAAACAATCGACGGCAAACCGGTCTACAATATTTCCGATAAAGAAAATATTACAGTTGAATATACGACGACGATGGATATGAAGAATCTGTCCGTTGTCTTCGAGGACGATTCAGAGGACTTGTCTTATTATAAAAACGGCTGGTGGACTGTATTATCGACGTTTAAATCAAGAATTTACGATAACACCTATGTCAACATCTATCTGCAGTTCGATGAAAAATTGGATCTGAAACAGGCGGATGCAGACGGCCTTTTAGATGAGTTGGAACTGGTCAGCAATATGTTTACGCTGGACAAAGACCCGTACACCATCAACGGCAATGAATTGATCATCCATTGTCACTGGAATGGCGCCGAAGCCAGAGCGGCCGCTTCACTCGACCCGATCATTGAAATATCCGGAATTTGCCTGCCGGTCAGCGAAACCTGGACGGGCAATCCGGTGGAACTGTACAGTGAAGGCAATATCGAAGGCATTGCGTATTACAGCCTGCGTAAAGACCCGAATTACGGCATGAACCCGTGGGGCAGCAACGACGGCTTCCACGACGATCTCATGCCGCTGGAAGACTGGCTGGACGAATACTATGAATTCGGCTATGAAGACGGTAAGGATTTTTATCAATGGCTGAGCGATACCAAACGCGCTTTTACCCTAACTGCTGTTCGGATTCAAAGCAGCGGCGGTGAGGACAATGATACCTTCCTGCTTCGCCTTCCCGACGAACCGGAGGAGCCTGTAGAAGTACCTGAAGAGGATAAACCTGCCGTTTCGGAAAAACCCTATCTGAAAATCAATCTGCACTGGGAAGATGAAGCGAACGCGGCAAATCCCGATTTCGTTTTTGTTGACGTATACCATGAAGAGGAATACTATACGACCGTCGAAGTCTTTGCCAAGTACGGCTGGATGGGTGGGGTTTCCATTCCTGAGCGCTGGAAAGACGACGACTGGTGGGTAGAACCAAAAGAGATTCCGGAAAAATACAACACCTCCATCGAAGAAACCAGACAGCTGGTCTTCAATATTACCAACACCCTGTCGTAATCCGCCTGATATAATACCCGGCACTTTCCGAACCCCTGGCTTTTCCGCCGGGGGTTCTTTTATTCATAAAACCGCCCTCCCGGCGGTAAACCGGGAGGGCGGGAAAAGGAAAGAGGTCAGGCAGTTTTTAACCGAGGTAACCGGGGCGGGCGATGTCCTTTGTCACATCCGCGGGGATGGTAAATTCACAGACGCCCATGTACATCGGGGCGACGTCCCCTTCGTTGAAGACGATGACCAGCTCGCCCGCGTCGTTGACGTAGAAGGTGGCGTCGGGGGAGAGCTCCTTGAAGTTCCATTCCTCCACCTCGTCGTCCAGCCAGTAGTAGACGCTGTCATCCGCTTGCATCTGTTCCCGCATCTGGGACTGGATGTTTTCAGTCAGGACGGAGATGTAGTCGCTGTCCGCTTTAAAGAGGTCGGAGAGGGAGATGATCTTGCCGGTATCCTTATCGACGTTGTAGATCATGACCGACTCGTTGCCGCTCGCCATCACAAGGGTCTGGTCGAAGCGGAGGGCGAAGAGTTTTTCATTGTCGGTGACGACCTTGTAGGTGAGGTTTAAGTCGTAGTGGCCGTATTCCCCCTGCTGGGCGGCGTCGTGCTCATACTGGGCGATGATCGTGTCGGTGTAGGCCTTGATGGCGTCGTTTAAATCGGAGACCGCTTCCCCGCCTTCTACCTCCGGCACTTCGATGTGGGCGGAGGCGTTGCCCCGGTCGTCGTCGTAATTGCGGAAGGTGACGACTTTGGTGATCGCGCCGAGGACGGGAATCTGCTCCATCGCGTAGGCGATCGAGGCGCTGGAATTGGCAAGGCCGGTCACGCCGACCATAAAGGCGGCCGCGGCCGCGCCGATGCTGATGATTACTCTTTTAACCGTTGTCATAGGTCTTTTCTCCTTTAAACGCTGTTTTTTGGCCGATTCAATCGAGTCCCGGACGCGGGACTCCAGTTCCGGCGGTATGGGGATTTGGTCGTAGGCTGTCTTCATCTTCTGCAAACGCTCCTCTTTCATATCGATTCTCCTTCCGAAAGGGTGACCCGCAGTTTTTTCAGGCTCCTGTACAGGAGGCTTTTGACGGTGCTGAGGTTTTCGCCGGTGACGGCGACGATATCCGAGAGCTTCAGGTCCTCGAAATACCGGAGGGTGACGACGGTCTTTTCCCGCGCGTCCAGCCGGTCGAGGGCGTGCAGCAGGTCGGCGTCTTCATAGGCGTCTTCCTCCCCTGTCTCCGGCAGGTATTCCAGCCCCGTCTCCCGACGCTTTTTCCGCAGGGCATCCAGAGCAGTGTTTACGGTGATGCGGCAGAGCCAGCTTTTGATGGTGTCTTCATTTTTCATTTCCTCCGCCCGGAGGATGGCTTTATAGGCGCTCTCCTGCACGATGTCCATCGCGTCGTCGGGGTTCTTCACATAGGAATAGGCGAGACGGTAGAGGGACGGATAGTGCTCCAGAAGGGCGGCTTCTACAGTTTTCAGTTTTACGGATTTCATAGGCGGCCTCCTTTTTGTCTCCGTCAATTATAAGACGGGGACGAAAGGGGAAAAGTTTCGCGGCGGGGAAAATTTTTCCTGGATTTTACACCAAGCTGGGCCGGGGGATGGTATAATAAGGAAAAAGGGGGCGAGAGGATGCGCGCGCGGCAGGTATAAACCTCCAGTTAAAACCGCATAACTTTTTCGGCTATTCCCCTCCGGCCGGGAACCCGGTATAATAAGGGCAGATGGATATTCCACCCCGCTGAAAGGAGACGGACAAGCATGAAAATGCGGAAACTGCGCGATATAACGGTATCGGCGATCGGGATGGGCTGCATGGGCTTCTCCCACGGCTACGGGCAGATCCCGGACGAAAGCTACAGCGTCGAGGCGATACAGGGGGCGTTCCGGTACGGGTGCACTTTCTTTGACACCGCCGAAGCCTACAGCCCGAATTTACAGGGTATCGGCCATAACGAACGGATCGTCGGCAAAGCGGTCCGGGATTTCCGGAAAGAAGTCGTCCTCGCGACCAAGCTCCACTTAAAGACGCTGGACGAGGTGCGGGACGGGGTCTACCCGGCTATCCGGCGGCATCTGGAGGGGTCGATGGAACGGCTTGGGACTGATTATGTCGACCTTTACTACCTCCACCGCATAAACCCCGATATCCCGGTCGAAGAAGTCGCCGGGGCGATGGGGAAACTGATCGAGGAAGGCTACATCCGCGGCTGGGGGCTGTCGCAGGTAACGGTGGAAACGATCGAAAAGGCCCAGGCGGTCACCCCCCTCTCGGCCATCCAGAACATCTACTCGATGGTCGAACGGGACGTCGAAAAGGAGGTAGAGCCCTACTGCCTCAAAAACCGGATCGGGCTGGTGCCCTTTTCGCCGATCGCCAGCGGGCTGCTCTCCGGCAAGGTCACGGTGGATACCCGGTTTGAGAAGGTGGACGACGTCCGCAATTTTGTGCCGCAGCTGAAAAAGGAGAATATCGCCGCCAACCAGCCGTTGATCGACCTGCTGGCCGAAACCGCCGCCAAAAAGGGGGCGACCAGCGCGCAGATCTCGCTCGCCTGGATGCTGCATAAATACGAAAACGTCGTCCCGATCCCGGGTTCGAAAAACAAAGAGCGGATATTGGAAAACCTCGGCGGGGCGGAGGTAGAACTGACCGAAGCGGAATTTACGGCGCTGGAACGGGCGCTGGATTCCATCAAAGTCCACGGGCACCGGGGGATCGATGAAAAACAGGGAAGCTCGATGCGGAACTGGGACAGCAAATGACACAAAACGGGCGTGGGATAGAGTCCCACGCCCGTTTTACGGTTTAACTGTTTATGCGTTCCGGTACTGGACCTCGAAAATCGTGACGCTCTCGGGGGCGGCGGTAAAGAGATAGCTGCCTTCTCCGTCCGCCGGGGCGGGGACGTCCTCATAATGGAGGACGGAAGCGGCTTTCAGCGCTTCCACCTGCGCTTTATCCAGGTATTCCGGGCTGCCCATCGCCTCCCAGGCGGCTTTGGGGTTGCAGTGTTCCGCGTCGATCACCGCTTTGCGGACCGAATCGACGATCCTGCCTTTGACGGTCAGCTCGATCTCCTCCGGCCGCACATCCCGGCGCTCGATATCGTGGTTGTAAATAAAGATGGTCGCGGTGCGCCCGTCGGTCAGGGCAAAGCCCTCGGCGGTGCGGCTGCCGCCCTCGACCGGCAGGCGGCTGTCCCCCGCTTTATGCAGCGCTTCAAACGCCCGGTAGGCGGGCTTCGGGACGCCGTGGTTGGTCTGGATGCCGAAGGCGTCCTTAAACGGCCCTCTCAGCATCCCCATCTCTTCAAAAATGTCCGAGACGGTCCAGAAGGAGTAGCCCTCCACCAGGCCGTCGTTATAAGCGACCGTCTGGACGATAAAGGCGGACTGGTAGCAGGTGTCAAATTCTTTGGAACCGTTCCATTCGGTGTAATAGAGGGGATAATCGCCCGCTTCTTCCTTCGCCTTTCTGGTCATCTGGAAGAGGATGTCGCGGGGGTTCTGTTTTTCATGGCCGAACAGCCCTTTAAGCCGCTCCTGCAGTTCCTCTTTCGGCAGGGTCATCAGGTCTTCCATCGACGGGAGGCCGGAATCGTCGGCGGTTCCCTCGTTCATCCCGAAGGTGGAGAGGGGGTCGTCGCTGGGGTAGTGGTGGGTGGAGATAAAGTCCAGCGGAACGCCGTTCCCCTCACAGAAAGCGCGGAAGGGCGGGATCCAGGCGTTGACCGACGTCGCCGGGCCGCCGACCCGGAAGCAGGGGTCGACCGATTTCAGCGCCCGGGCGGTCGTCTCGTAGAGCTTGAAGTTTTCGTCCCGGGTGTCGTATAATTATAACTTGAGGCTCGGCTCGTTCCAGACCTCAAAGATCCACCGGGAGCCCTCCTCTTTGCCGTAGCGGTCGAGCAGGTGCTGGCCAAACTGCTTGATAAAGTCCCCCCACTGGTCATAGTCCTTGGGCGGGGTGTTGTTGGCTTTGTAGTGGAAG
>CALXKG010000016.1 GCA_944388825.1 uncultured Clostridia bacterium
GGCGCCGGTACAAACGCAAAAAGGCTTGTTATTCAAGCCTTTTTGGCATATTGCCCCTTAGCTCAGTCGGTAGAGCACCTGACTGTTAATCAGGGTGTCGCCAGTTCGAGCCTGGCAGGGGCAGCCAATGAAACCTTCCGCATTTACTGCGGAAGGTTTTTCCATATCCAGAGGAGGTACCGCCATGCGCAAATATCTACGTTTTCTCCCCCTTTTCCTTCTTCTGTCCCTCGGCCTCACCGGATGCAACGGGGGAGGGGAGACGGCCGCCGACAGCTTTACCCTGCAAGTCCAGTGCGAAAGCGAAGGGATTTACCAGATTTTCTACACCTTCTACTTAGACGGCGAGGAGACGGGCATGGGCGGGATGGCCGACTTAGACGGCGGCCCGCTGGGGGAGGATTCCCTCTCGGTCGTTTTTACCTCCGACCAGCTGGAAGGGGGCGACCCGGCGGGATTTTCGATCGATTTCTCCCCCTACGGGGAAAACGATACCGCCGAAATTGCGACGACCGAGCCGGTTTCGATCGACGCATCCTACGGCGAAAGCTACACTGTCCGCTTTTACGGCAGCCGGGAAGAGGGATTCGCCGCGGAATTGGTGGAATAATTGAAACGCAGGAACCGACGCTGACGCCGTACCGGTGTAATAGCCAGCTTTACCCCATACACGCAGAAGAAGGCCGGCGGGGGGTTCCTGCCAGAAGCGGAGCAGCGGGCGTATTGCCTTTCGGTCATCCTTCGACCGCCAGGAGGATGTCCGGGACGGCGGTGACGGTATAGTCGACCGGCAGGTCGGTCGACTGCCCCTTGCGGTTGAGCCAGCAGCAGGGGAGCCCGTATGCGACCGCGCCTTTGATGTCGCTGGAAAGGGAATCGCCGACCATCAGCACCCGCTTTTTGTCCGGATTGCCGAGGCGGGAGAAGACAAAGTCGAAATATTCCTTCTGCGGTTTTTGGGAACCGGCTTCCTCCGAGACGAAGATGCCGTCGCAGAGGCCGCAGATCTCCGAGGTGGCGAGCCGCTTCTTCTGCACCCGGGTCACCCCGTTGGTCGCGAGGTAAACCCGGCAGCCCAGTTCCTTCATCCGTTTGACTACTTCCAGCGCCCCCGGCAGCAGGATATTCCCTTCCGCCAGCCCGTCTAAATAGTCCTGGTTGGCTTTGACCCCGTCGGCCTGGATCCCCTTGGCTTCAAAATAGAGGGCAAAGCGGTGGTCGAGGAGGAAATCCTTGGTGATCGCGCCCGCTTCAAACTGCTTCCACAGCCCGTCGTTGATTTCCTGGTAGTCGCGGATGTTCGTATCGGTGTAGGGGATGCCGTACATCGTAAATAGCCGCTTGAGGGCGAGCAGCTCCGCCTGCCCGAAGTCAAAGACGGTGTCGTCCGCGTCCAGAAGGATAATGTCGTATTTTCTCATAGCCTATGCTCCTTTTTGCCGGTCAATTTTCGGATGCGCTGTCTGTCTGGAATGGGGTACAGGTGAGGTAGACGCCCTCTTCGGTGCAGCAGTAGATGGTCCCGTCGACCCAGAGGAAAGGGACGGTCCCGCCGCCGAAGTTGCAGCTCCCCTCCGACACCGGGAAGGTGTCCTGGTCGCCGGTGGTCGTGGCGGTCAGCTCGATCACCTCGTCCCCTTCCGGCCGGACGGTGGTCTGCTCAGATGTCACCATATAATATTCGCCTTCATAGATATAAAGGGGCGGATAGGCGACGTCGGCCGCCGACAGGGGATCGTTAAAGTGCAGGATCCCGACAAGGGCGGTCGTGCCGCTGGTCAGGATGAGCAGCGCGACCAGCACGATGCAGACGATCTGCCGGGCTTTCAGCCGGAACGCTTTTTTCTCGCTGCCGGTGGGCCGGTGGAGGCGTTTTTTCTCCGCTTCCGCCGCCTGCGCCCGCTGTTCGGCCGCCCGGGCGGGGGTTTGGTAGTTTGCGTTTTTGCGCGGTTTTTTAGCCATATTCTGCCCCTTTCACATCAGGATACCACCATTATACCGCATGGGGAAGGGTAAATCAAGGAAGGAAAAGTGAAAACCGGCCTTTCAGGCGAAAGGCCGGTTCTGTTTATCCCTTTGGCGCATACCGCGCGGTTTTATAGATGGTTGTGCCCACCTCCAACAGGGTCAGCAGGACGATAAAGGCGAGCAGCCCGCTGGTCACGATGTCCGTGTTCCAGTTCGGGAGCCAGGCGGCGTCCCCCAGCGCGGCGTTTGCTTCGGCCAGCTGTTCCGGCAGGTCGGGGTTGAAAAGCGGCAGGAATTTGAGCAGCCAGACCGATAAGGCGATCTGGGCGGCGGCGCAAAGGATGTTGGAGACCAGCACCGCCCGGCAGTAGCAGCCTTTGACCAGCCGCAAAATTTCGTCGGCCAGCCCGATCCCGAGGCTGAAGACAAACACCGGCAGGATCCGCCCCCATTGGGCGAGGTTGAACAGCGGGATGCGGGCGGTTTGGTCCGCAAGCATCCAGTTGCCTTCCACTCCCTCCCGGCTGACCAACAGGAAGAAAAGGTCGGGGACGAAGATCAGCAGCGCGCAGAAGATGACGATAAAGACGATCGAGACGATGCTATCCCCGCGGCTGATGCGGGCGTTTTTGTCCGGCACCGGCGAGAGGGAAGCGGGGTGCCAGCTGGGCGGGGCGGCGGAAAATTTCCCGGGGCCGGCCGGTTTTTCCTTCAGGTCGGCGGGAGTCCAGCTTTTTTTCTTCCCGGCCAGCCGCTCATACCGCTCGGCGGCCGCGAAGAGGAGCGTCACCGCCCCGAACCCCGAGAGGGCGGCGGATACGGCGTCGATGATGCCGCCGGTGATCCCCCGCGCCAGGGCCTGGTAATAGCCGTCCGGCCAGGATTCGGCCGCACCGCTGGCGGCCGATACAAGAAATACCGGCACTGCCGCGCAGAGGAGGACGATTTTTAAAAGCCACTTGTAGTTTTCAAAATATTCCGGGCCGATCAGGTACTGTCCCGGCGGGCTGTAGCGGCGGGCAAATTCCGCCGGGTCGCCCAGCTGCCGCAATACCCCTTCCATCCCGGCTTCCGGGTCCGCGTCCAGCATATCGCCGATCAGCTCCCGCAGCTCGTTGCCCGTCTCTTCCCGCATGGCGCGGGGGAGCCGGCGGACGACCGCGTAAATATAGCGTTCCATCAAATCCTGTTCTCTCGGGCTCATGGCTCATCCTCCTGTAAAAGCGCGTCGATGCCGTCCGAAAGGGCGGCCCACAGCTCTTTCAGCCGCCGGTAGACGGTGTCCCCATATGGGGTGCGCAGGTAGTATTTGCGGGGCTTGGAGCCGCCGGTCTCCCAGCTGCTGGATAAAAGCCCCTTTTCTTCCAGCCGCCGCAGCAGCGGGTAGAGGGTATTGGGGTCGATCGGCACCCCTTTTTCCTCCAGCCGCTGTACCAGCGCGTAGCCATACCGCTTTTCCGCCATCTGGCTGAGGACGCAGAGGGTCAGCGTCCCCCGGCGCAGCTCCAGCGACAGGTTTTCCAGCAGGTCTTTTTCTTCTCCCAAACCGCTCGCCTCCCTTCGGTTTTATTATACTGTATGGCGTACAGTATTGTCAAGAAAAATTATTTTGCTTTCAAAAAATCCTTTCCGCCTGCCCTTGACGTTCCCGTCCGGAGGCGGTATAATATAGTTAGCTAAAACTAACCAAGAAAGGCGGCTAACCGGATGATCGAAACAAAAGTCAGGGTGGACGGGATGATGTGCGGGATGTGCGAGGCCCATATCAACGGCGCGGTGCGGGCGGCTTTTTCAGTAAAGAAGGTATCTTCCTCCCATGCAAGGGGGGAGACGGTGATCCTTTCCGAGCAGCCGCTGGACGAGGCAAAGCTGCGGGCCGTGATCGACGGGACCGGATACCGGGCGGTATCGGTCGAGGCGGCGGAGTATCAGAAAAAAGGGCTTTTCGCCCGGTTTCAGAAGTGAGGACATTAAGACGCGGCTTGGGTTACCAGGCCGCGTCTTCCGTCTGTTTTCCATATCCTGCGCCAAAAGGGCCGGCTTACATCCTTTTTACCGGGAAATACAGGTAGCTTTTCCCGGCAGCCGGATCGGTATACTCCTGTACGGCCCCGGCCAGGGAAATACCGTCCGCTTCGATTTGCCGGATGGTTTCTGCGAACGCCCCCGGCCGGTTTTCAACGGCGATATAGGTATAGCCCGGTATGATCCATTTTGTCCATCCTTCGGGCGCTTCCGCGTCCGCGGGGCATTCCACGCCGGCCAGGTACAGCCCTTTGCGAAAACCGTCTTCCCACGGCTTGAATGTACGGGAAAAATCGGACATGGCGCCCCATATCCCCACAGGCTTCCCGCTTGCGTCTTTTTTCGCCAGATGCGCGATTTCATCAAAATGCCGCTCCGCATCCTTCCAAAGTTCCCGGATAAAGCCGTCGCCGTCCGCGGTTGAACCCTCTTTTCCCATGACGGCAAACGCTTCTTTTGTGACTGTGATCATTTTACACCTTCTTTTCCGCCGGCGGCAGGGGGCCACCCGGTTTCAGTATACCGTCCGGGGGCCTGGTTGTCAAGACCATTTCCCTGTCCCGTCAGCAGATGGGAAATCCCCGCCCGCGGACGGACGCCGCCTCCGGATATACCGCTTATTTTAACCGTAAACAGACGAAAACCGGACGATCAATCATTGACTATATGGCAGATTTCACAAACTCGGCGGGCTTCTATGCACAACTTCGCCAAATCGCGTGGAAACCGCTTGACAATCGCGGAAAAAGGCCGTATTATGGAGATGTAATCGTTTACATCAACAACGAAAGGAGTCCCTGATTATGAAACTTGGTATGATCATCCGCCCGCAGCCGGAAGAGTTCGACCATTTAAAGGCCCTCGGCCTTGATTTCGCCGAACTGGACC
>CALXKG010000017.1 GCA_944388825.1 uncultured Clostridia bacterium
TTTGGAAAGGGCGGGCTGGGAGATGTGCAGTACGCCGGCGGCTTTGGTGATGTTCCCTTCCCGCGCGACCGCGAGGAAGTAGCGCAAAAGGCGCAGTTCCATAGGATTCGCTCCTTCCGGTTACAGGATGCAGACGGGTTCGGTCTCCCCCGCCGTCTATTCTGCGGGCGGGGCAAACCGGGCGTTTCCTTTTATTATAGCATCTTCTCCCATAACTTGCAATTATAGCAGGGGATGCAAAAGGGGTATTTGCTTTTTTGTGCGCCGTTTTGTATAATAGGGGGAGAGATGGATGCCGGGCGGCGCCGCCCGGCTTTTTGCCCGCGTAGGGCGGACAGGGAGGAGCAGGGTATGGGCTTTTCGATCGAAGGATGGATGCGGGAATATATTGCCGCCGTTCAGCAACGGTTCGGCCGGCGGGTCCGGTTTATCGGCCTGCAGGGGAGCTTCGCCCGGGGGGAGGCCGGGCCGGGGAGCGACATCGACGCGGTTTTGATCTTAGACCGGGTGGAGGCGGCCGACCTTACCGCCTACAGCGGGCTGCTCGACCGGCTGCCGGAGCGGGGGCGGAGCTGCGGGTTCGTGTCCGGGTGGGCGGAGCTGTCCCACTGGGATCCGGCGGAGCTGGTACAGTTTTACTATGATACCGTCCCGTATGTCGGGAGCCTTGCGCCCCTTTTGCCGCTGCTCAGTCAAGAGGCGGCGGGGCGGGCGGTGTATACCGCCGCCTGCGGCATCTACCATGCCGCCGCCCACAACCTCGTCCATGGGCATAGCCCGGAGGCGGTGGCGGGGCTTTTCAAATCCGTCCGGTTTGCGCTCCAGGCGGAGGGGTTCCGGCAGACGGGGCGGTATATCCGGGATGTGGACGAACTGGCGGCGGCCCTGCCGGAAGGCGACCGGGCGGTGCTGGGGGAGGCGCTGCGGGTCCGGAAGGACGGGGTAAAGCCGCGGGAGCTGGAGGCGCTTTCGGAGATGCTGCTCCGCTGGGCGTCCGGGAAGATATGCGGGGGATAAGCCATTTTGAGGAGGCATGGAAAGATGAAAAACGTGGTGTACAGCCCCGTGGGGCAGGCGATGCCGGAAAAAACAGTGACGATCCCGCCGGAAGCCTTTTCGGATGCCGGGACGGCGGCCTACTGGCTGGGGGGCGGCGGGGCGCTGGTCGTCTCCCGTGGGACGTCCATTATGATCGACCCGGTGCTGGAAGGGTTTGACCTGCCGCTGCTGATCCGGCAGCCGATCACGCCGGAGGGGGTGCCGCGGCTGGACGCGGTGCTCATCACCCATGTGGACAACGACCATTTCAGCAGGCCGACCTGCCTGGATTTGAAGCCGGTCTGCAAAAGCTACCACGCCCCCCGCTACCTCGGGGAGGTGCTGGCGGGGATGGGGCTGCCGGGCAAGGGGCACGGCGTCGGCGAGACCTTCACGGTCGGGGACATAGCCGTTACCCTGACCCCCGCCCTCCACAACTGGCAAAACGGCGCGCCGGAATACGCCTACCGGCAGTGGGCGCCGGAGGACGGGTGCGGCTACCGGCTGGAGACGCCGGACGGCAGCATCTGGCTGCCGGGGGACTCCAGGCTGCTGCCGGAACAGCTCTGCCAGCCCGCCCCGGACGTCATCCTCTTCGACTTTTCGGACAACGACTGGCACATCACCTTCGAGGGGGCGGTCAGGCTGGCGAACGCTTACCCGGAGGCGGCGCTCGTCTGCATCCACTGGGGGACGGTCGACGCGCCGGGGATGAGCCCCTTTAACGGCGACCCGAACCGGCTGCCGGGCCGGGTGGTTAACCCGGAGCGGATAAAAGCGGTGCTGCCGGGGGAAGCGGTGAGATTAACGAAATGAAACCAAAACGGCTTCCCTGCTCAAAAGGGGAGCCGTTTTCCGCTTAAATAAACTTGCCGGTGACGCTTTCGGGGCAGGCTTTGACCGCTTCCGGCGTGCCGGCGGCGACCACCCGCCCGCCTTCCTCCCCGCCGCCGGGGCCCATGTCGATCAGGTAGTCGGCGCTGCGGATGACGTCTAAATCGTGTTCGATGACGACGACCGTCGCGCCCGACTCGATCAGCGTCTGGAAGACCGAGATAAGCGTCCGGACGTCTGACGGGTGCAGGCCGATGGTCGGTTCGTCAAAGATAAAGAGCGCGTCCGACTGGGGGCGGCCCATTTCGCCCGCCAGCTTGAGCCGTTGGGCCTCGCCGCCCGAGAGGGATGGGGTCTGTTCCCCCAGGGTCAGGTATCCGAGCCCGAGGTTTTGCAGGGTCAGCAGCCGCTCCCGCACCAGCTTCATCTTCCGGCAGATGGGCAGGGCGTCCCGGACGTCCATCGCCATCAGCCGGGGGAGGGAATAGGTCTCCCCATCGGGGGCGGGGTATAAGACCGATTCCGCCGTTTTCCCGTACCGGCTGCCGCGGCAGGCGGGGCAGGGGATGTCGACGTCCGGCAGAAACTGGACGTCTAAACTGATCTGGCCGGCGCCGTCGCAGGTGGGACAGCGGAGGGAACCGGTGTTATAGGAAAAGTCCCCGGCCTTATACCCCAGCTGTTTCGCGGCGGGGAGGCGGGCGAAGGCCTTGCGCAGCTCGTCGTGGACGCCGGCGTAGGTGGCGACGGTCGAGCGGACGTTGACGCCGATCGGAGTCGCGTCGATCAGCTTGACCTGCCGGATGCCGGCGGGGTCGGCCGAGAGGACATGGGGCGGGAAGGGCTTCCCGCCGATCGCCGCCCGCAGGCCGGGGATCAGGCTCTCTAAGACCAGCGTCGTCTTGCCGGAACCGGAGACGCCGGTGACAACCGTCAGCCGCCCTTTGGGGATCTGGACGCGGAGGGGCCGGACGGTGTGGATGGCGGAGGTCGCAAGGGTGATCGCGCCGCCGGAAAAGAGCGCTTCTTCCGCCGCCCGGGGCCGGAGGGGCGCGGGGCTGCCGCCCGATAAAAACGGGCCGATCTTGGAGGCGGGGTTATGGGCAAGCGCCTCGACCGTCCCTTCGGCGATCAGCTGCCCGCCGGCGGAACCGGCGCCCGGCCCCATCTCGAGGAGCCAGCCGGCGTGGGAAAGGACCTGCGTGTCGTGGTCGACCAGCAGGACCGAGTTGCCGTCTGCGACCAGATCGTCCATCACGCCGGTCAGCCCCCGGATGTTCTGGGGGTGCAGGCCGATCGACGGCTCGTCCAGCACATAGAGGACGCCGGTCGTCCGGTTGCGGACGGCCCTGGCCAGCTGCATCCGCTGCCGCTCGCCGGTCGAAAGGGTGGACGCCGCCCGGTCCAGCGAGAGGTAGCCCAGCCCGAGGTCGAGGAGCCGGCGGGCGGTATCGGTAAAAGAGGCGCAGATGCGCGCCGCCATCGGGCGCATCTCCTCCGGGAGGCTGTTCGGGATCCCCTTGACCCATTCGTTTAACCGGGAGAGGGGCATCCGGCAGGCTTCGTCCAGCGTCAGCCCCCGTACCATCGGGGCGCGGGCGGCTTCCGACAGGCGGCTGCCGCCGCAGTCGGGGCAGGGGTCTTCCCGCAGGAACTTTTCGACCCGCTTCATCCCTTTCTCGTCCTTGACCTTGGACAGGGCGTTTTCGACCGTGCGGACGGCGCTGAAATAGGTGAAATCCAGTTCGCCCCCCTGCCCGCCGTTTTTCGGCTGGTAGAAGATGTGCTTTTTGACGGCGGGGCCGTCTAAGACAATAGCTTTTTCTTCCGGCGTCAGGTCTTTATAGGGGATGCCGGTGCGCACCCCCATCTCCCGGCAGACGTCGGTCATCAGCGACCACATCAGCGAGTTCCAGGGGGCGACCGCCCCTTCGTCGATCGAGAGGCTTTCGTCCGGGATGAGGGTCGAGCGGTCGACCGTCCGCACCGTGCCGGTGCCGCCGCAGGTCCGGCAGGCCCCGCCGCTGTTGAAGGCGAGGTCTTCGGCCGACGGGCCGTAAAACCGTTCGCCGCAGGCGGGGCAGGTGAGCGGCTGCCCCGCCGCGACCGCGAGGGAGGGCGGGAGGTAGTGGCCGTTCGGGCAGCGGTGGGAGGCGAGACGGGAATAGGCGAGCCGCAGGACGTTTAACAGCTCGGTGCCGGTGCCGAAGGTGGAGCGGATGCCGGGGACGCCGGGCCGCTGGTGGAGGGCGAGGGCGGCCGGGAGGTAACGCACCTCGTCGACATCGGCTTTGGCCGCCCCGGTCATCCGGCGGCGGGTGTAGGTGGAGAGCGACTCCAAGTACCGCCTGGACCCTTCGGCATAGAGGACGCCGAGGGCGAGGGAGGATTTGCCGGAGCCGGAGACCCCGGCGATGCCGACGATCTTGCCCAGCGGGATGTCGGCGTCTACGTTTTTCAGGTTGTGGACCCGCGCGCCGCGGATCTCAATGTGGTCGATCATGGGAAAGCCCCTTCCTTTTTGGGAATTCTGCCTGTCTTTCAGTATAGTTTTTCGTGGGGCGGAAGTCAAGGGGATGGGAAACCAATTTCCTGCGGGAAGCGGTTCCTGTCCATATGGCATGATAAAAACGGAACTTCTGATACGCGAAAACCCCCTCTCCCAGCCGGGAGAGGGGGTTTTTCAGCCTAAGCTCTTATAAACCGTTTCCGGATTATTTATACAGCTCGACCAGCTTCATCAGGTGCTCGTAGCGGGCCTTGGCCACTTCATCCGACTTGGCGAAGAGGGTCTTCGCGCGCTCCGGGAACGCCTTGGTCAGGCGGCTGTAACGGGTCTCGCCGGCCAGGAATTCCTGGTAGCTGCCGTCGCCTTCCTTGGAGGTGAGGGTGAAGGGGTTCTTGCCTTCCGCCTTGAGGGCGGGGTTGAAGGTGAAGAGGTTCCAGTAACCGGCCTTGACGGCTTTCTTCATCTCGTTCTGGCAGTTGGTCATGCCGCCCTTGACGCCGTGCAGCTCACAGGGGGCGTAGCCGATGATCAGGGACGGGCCGTTGTAGGCTTCCGCCTCGTTGATCGCCTTGAGGGCCTGGGCGGGGTTGGCGCCGAGGGCAATCTGGGCGACGTAGACGTAGCCGTAGCTCATCGCGATCTCGGACAGGCTCTTCTTGCCGACTTCCTTGCCGGCCGCCGCGAACTGGCAGACCTCGCCGATGTTGGAAGCCTTGGAAGCCTGGCCGCCGGTGTTGGAGTACATCTCGGTGTCGAAGACGAAGACGTTGACATTTTCGCCGGAAGCGAGGACATGGTCCAGGCCGCCGAAGCCGATGTCATAGGCCCAGCCGTCGCCGCCGAAGATCCAGACCGACTTCTTGGAGAGGTACTGCTTCTTGGAGAGGATCTCAGGCGCAACCGGGCAGCCTTCCGCAGCCGCTTTTTCCAGCTCCGCGACGAGGGCGGGGACGGTGGCGGCATTCTTCTTGGTGTCGTCCTTGGTGGCCATGAAGTCGGCGTAAGCCTTCTTCATGCCCTCGGAGGCCTTGTCGCTTTCCGCCATCTCGGTCAGCTTCGCGATCAGCTGGTCGCGGATGACCTTCTGGCCGAGGTACATACCGAAGCCATGCTCGGCGTTGTCCTCAAACAGCGAGTTGGACCAGGCGGGGCCGTGGCCGGAGACCTGGTTGACGGTGTAGGGAGAGGTAGCAGCCGGGCCGCCCCAGATGGACGAACAGCCGGTCGCGTTGGAGATATACATCTGCTCGCCGAACATCTGGGTGACGAGGCGGGCGTAGGAAGTTTCCGCACAGCCAGCGCAGGAGCCGGAGAATTCAAGCAGCGGCTGGTTGAACTGGGAACCCTTGACCATTGTTTCGGAAGGCATACCGGGTTTCTTGCGGATATTCGCGTAGCAGTAGTCGAAGACCGGCTGCATATGCGCTTCTTCTTCCTGCGGGACCATCTGGATGGCGCCGGTCGGGCAGACGGTTACACATTCGCCGCAGCCCATGCAGTCGAGCGGGGAAACGGCGATCGTAAAGCGGCTGCCTTCCTCGATGCCCTTGATGCCCTTGACGGGGGCGGAGCGCAGCCCTTCGGGGGCGGCGGCAGCTTCTTCCGCCGAGAGGATATAGGGACGGATGGTGGCGTGCGAGCAGACGAACGAGCAGAGGTTGCACTGGGCACATTTCTCGGCGTTCCACTGGGGCACGGTGACGGCTACGCCGCGTTTTTCGTAGGCGGAAGCGCCCACTTCAAACTGCCCGTCGGCGATCTTCGCGAAGGCGGAGACGGGGAGGGAGTCGCCGTCCATCTGGTTGATGGGTTCCATCAGGTTCTTGACCAGGTCGACGACAGCGGGGCGGCCGAAGATCTCGGCGGCCATCTGATCGGCGGTCGGGTTCTTCCAGGATTCGGGGACCTCTACTTCATGCAGCGCGTCGAGGCCGGCGTCGATCGCCTTGTAGTTCATCTCGACGACCGCGTCGCCCTTCTTGCCGTAGGACTTCTTGGCCGCTTCCTTCATGAAACGGACGGCGTCGTCGATCGGCATGACGCCCGCGAGCTTGAAGAAGGCGGACTGGAGGATGGTGTTGGTGCGCTTGCCCATGCCGATCTCGATCGCCTTGTCGATCGCGTTGATGGTATACAGCTTGATGTTGTTGTCGGCGATATACTTCTTCGCTTCGGCGGGGAGCTTTTCTTCCAGTTCCTTGTCATCCCACTGGCAGTTGATCATGAAGATGCCGCCGGGTTTGACGTCCTGGACCATCTTGAAGCCCTTGACGATATAGGAGGGGTTGTGGCAGGCGACGAAGTCGGCCTGGTTGATATAGTACGGGCTCTTGATCGGGTGGTCGCCGAACCGCAGGTGGGAGATGGTGACGCCGCCGGTCTTCTTGGAGTCATACTGGAAGTAGGCCTGGATATACTTGTCGGTGTGGTCGCCGATGATCTTGGTGGAGTTCTTGTTGGCGCCGACCGTGCCGTCGCCGCCGAGGCCCCAGAACTTGCACTCGACGGTGCCGGGCGCGGAGGTGATGGGGGCGGGCTTGACTTCAGGCAGCGAGAGGCCGGTCACGTCGTCGACAATGCCGATGGTGAAGCGGGCCTTGGGCGCGTCCTTCTCCAGCTCTTTGTAGACCGCGAAGATGGAGGAGGGCGGGGTGTCCTTGGAGCCGAGGCCGTAGCGGCCGCCGGTCAGGACGATGTCGCTCAGGCCGGCTTCCCGCAGGGTCGCGGCGACATCCAGGTAGAGGGGCTCGCCGAGGGCGCCGGGCTCTTTGGTGCGGTCGAGGACGGCGATCTTCTTGACCGTCTTCGGCAGGACTTTTAAGAGCGCGGAAGAGACCCACGGACGGTAGAGGCGGACCTTGACAAGGCCGACCTTTTCGCCCTTCGCGGCCAGGTAGTCGATGACCTCGTCGGCGACGTCGCAGACGGAGCCCATCGCGACGATGACCCGTTCGGCGTCGGGCGCGCCGTAGTAGT
>CALXKG010000018.1 GCA_944388825.1 uncultured Clostridia bacterium
TTCTGTGTGTTTGGTGTCATATATGGAGTCTGCCCCTGAACAGTTGTTGCTTCAACAACGATTCCAAGATTATTAAATGCCC
Organism: uncultured Clostridia bacterium; assembly: GCA_944388825.1. GTDB lineage: Bacteria > Bacillota > Clostridia > Oscillospirales > Ruminococcaceae > Faecivivens. Next base: position 83 of record CALXKG010000018.1, read on the forward strand.
GGCTCCGCGGAAGGTGCCGGCAAACAGCCGCCGGGCCGTCCGCCCGCACCAGGCGCAGAACTTCCAGACAAGCGAGTTTTTCCACCACTTCCGGCTCTTGAACCGGACGGCGCAGCTGCAAAGCATCATTTCACTGACGAGGATCACCCCCAGAAGCGACAAAAACGCGATCGACCCGCAGAACAGCACGTCCCCGGTCATATACCCTGCCACCAGCTCGGACATCTCCATCAGCAGCCCCAGCAGGATGCACCATCCGAACCCGAAGACGGTGAGATAGACGTCAAACGGGATCCGCTCCTGCCAGCCGGGGAAGACCTCCTCGCTGCCCGGCTTCCGCCCGCACCCGGCGAACAGCGCCGCGTGGACGAGGACGGTTAAAATGACCCCGGCGATCGAGATGAAGATCAGCGGGTACCGCAGCCGGAACAGCAGGTAGTAAAACTCCCCGGCGTAGTAGAGGACGTCCCGCGCCTCCATATTTTCCGCGACCCCCAGCTCCATCACGATCGCATGGGAGGTGAACATCCGCATATCAAACCCCGACCAGTCGGGTTCCCCGGCCGAGTCGATGTTGTAGACCGTCTCGGCGACCCGGTAGCCGGTGTCGTTGTCGGTGAGGTAGTAGTAGACGCGGGGCTCCATCCCGGCGGGGGACTCGGTTTCGGGGTCATAGTTGGTGATGGTTTCCCCCTCTTCGCCGGTGATCCGGATGCGGAGGTTGGTGTAAAGGGGGTTATACACCTGCCGCAGCTTCGCCTCCCCGCCGGAGGAGTAGACCTCCCCGACCGAATAATCCATCGAGCTGACGGTCATCCGCGCCATCTCCGATTCGGCGAAGTACGGGTTCCCGGCGACGTAGAAGGACTGGGCCGAGCAGAAGGCGAAGCCGATGATCCCCAGTATCGTGATGGTCGTCAGCAGCGCCGACAGGGCAAAGCAGGCGGCCTTGACCCCCGGCCTTCGGATGAAACTGGACATACAATACCTTCCTTCCCGGGTTTACCCTTCGGCGAGCTTATACCCCTGCGCCCAGACGACCTTCAAATAGCGGGGTTCGGCGGGGTTGATCTCCAGCTTTTCCCGCAGGTGGCGGATGTGGACGGCGACGGTCGAGTCGGCGCCATACGGTTCGTCCTTCCAGACCAGGCGGTAGATTTCTTTGGGGGAGAGCACCTCCCCCGGCCGTTCCATCAGCAGCTTCATGATCTTATATTCGGTCGGGGTCAGCGCGACCGGTTCCCCGTCCTGGGTCAGCATCTTGGTCTTGTCGTCCAGCTCGAACGGCCCGACCTGCAAGACCCCCGCCCCTTCCGCCGACCGGCTGCCGCCCAGCTTCATATACCGCCGCAGCTGGGAGCGCACCCGGGCCAGCAGCTCGACCGGGTTAAAGGGCTTGGTGACATAGTCGTCCGCCCCGATGTTCAGCCCCATGATCTTGTCGCTGTCCTCGCTTTTGGCGGTGAGGAGGATGACCGGGACGTTGTTTTCCTCCCGCAGCCGGGAAAGGGCGGAGATGCCGTCCATTTCCGGCATCATCACGTCCATCAGCACCAGGTGGATTTTTTCCCGCCGGAGCAGTTCCAGCGCCTCCTTGCCGGTATAGGCCTCGAAGGTATTATACTGTTCCGCCGCCAGGTATATCTTGAGGGCGGCGACGATATCTTTGTCGTCGTCGACAATGAGGATGTTGTACATTGGGAACACTCCTTTATCCTGTCTCCATTTTAGCCCTTTTCGCTTTAAAAATAAAGGCGGGAAAGTTTTAAGATTGTTTTATGCGCGCCGCCCGGGTCACAGCGCCTTCTCCATCGGCAGGTGCGGGATGCCGATCTCGGTAAACCCTTCCCCCGAGACGGCATACCCCAGCTTCCGGTAAAAGGGGACGGCGGTCTCACGGGCATGGAGGGTGATTTTCTTCCCGCCCCGTTCCTGTAAGAGCCGTTCCGCCGCCTCGACCAGCGCCCGCCCATACCCCATCCGCTGCATTTCGGGCGCGACGCAGACCTGCCGCATCTGGTAAACCCCGTCCCCCAGCGGGTGGAGCAGCAGAAGGGCCGCGAGCCGCCCGTCCACAAACCCGCCCAGGTGGATGTCTTCCTCATCCCGGGAAAGGTCCTCGTCCTTTAAATCCAGCCCCAGCGGCCAGCGGAGGACCAGGTTGCGCAGCGCGTATTCCGCCTGATATGCCGCGTCCCGGCAGCCAAACGTCCGAAACTGTATCTCCATAAAAAAGCACCTCCAGTTTTTCCTCTATTGTACCGCAAATCCCCCCGGGTGTAAAGCGGCGGCTTCTTTCCGCCGGGGAGGGCTGCACAAATTCCCGCCCCCCGGCATAAGATGCAGTACGGCCGGGAAACCCCGGCCAGAACGATGAGGGAGGATTGGTTTTATGCCAGAAGCCATTACTTATCAGAGCGGGAAGAACGCTTCCCCGTCCGCCGCCGCCACCGGCATATCCGCCACTTCCGGGGCCGCCTGCCAGGCCGCGTCGCTGGGCGGCTTTAAAGAGGCGGTCTGCTTGAACGCCGGGCGGGTATACGATTCCTGTTCCAGCAAGGACTGCCTCGAGGACCTGCGAGTCTATATGACCGCCCCCTGCCAGGCGCTGCTGGACAGCTGCACCTCCGTCCGCTGCCGGTCGGTCGACGTGCTGCACGTCGCGATGGAGGTGGAGAGCGTCCCCTTCAACAGCGGCTACTACGCGGTCGATATGACCTATTATTTCCTCGTGACGCTGGACGCCGCCGGGACCAATACCGGCCCCGCCTGCGGCAGCCAGACGGTGGAAGGGATCGCCGCCTTCAATAAAAAGGTGATCCTCTTCGGTTCGGAGGGGAGCGTGCGCAGCTTCCGCTCGGGCGAGGGCGTCCCCAGCAGCCTCTCGTCCGACACCCCGACCGCCCAGGTGCAGACGGTCGACCCGATCTGCCTGGGGCTGAAGCTCTGCGACCAGCCGAAGCCGGACTGCGGCTGCGGCTCTATCCCGCCTGAATTGGAATCGCTGCTGGGCGGCCCGGTCGTGACCCAGGCGGCCCGGTACCTCTATGTGACCATCGGGCTTTTCTCGATCGTCTCGCTGGAACGGCAGCTGGAGATGATGGTGCCGGTCTACGACTTCTGCGTCCCCGAGAAGGAATGCGTCTCCGCCTCGGCGGAAGACCCCTGCGAGCTGTTTAAGAAGATCCGCTTCCCGGTGGCTGAGTTCTTCCCCCCGAAGGACTGCGGCTGCGGCGGGTAAACGGGCTTCCGGGCGGGCATATGCCGCGGCGTATGCCCGCCCAATGCCGCGCATCGGGCAGAAATCCGTCAGATAATCCGAAAAAGAGAGTAAATTATGGAGATTTTGTCTAAAATTGGCTGTTTTTTCTCTGGAAAATTCCAAAATATTTCGGTCAATCCCTTGACAAGTCGGGATATACAGTGTATGATATGTTTATCGCTGGTGGATTTGTTGATGCAAAGTGTAAAAAAGGAGCGCCTATGGCTGAAACCCTTCCGGATCAGGAGATGTGTGACGAGCAGCTGTGCCGCCTTGCGGCCTCCGGGGACCGGTGGGCGGAAGGCGTCCTGATCTCCCGGTACCTGGGGATGGTCCGCCGGTTTGCGGCGGGAAGGCGGGGCGCGCTGGACTTTGACGACCTGGTGCAGGAGGGCTGTATCGGCCTGCTGGACGCGATCGCCGGGTTCGACCCGTCCCGGGAGGCAAAGTTTTCGACCTACGCCTACGCCTGCATCCGCAACCGGGTTTCCCGCGCGCTGCAGCAGGCGGGCGGCCAGGCCCCGCCGGCCCTGCCGCTGGAAGCGGGGGAGAAGACGGACGGCCGCGACCCGGGCGACCTTCTGATCTTCCGGGAACAGCTGGAGCTGGCCCGGGCGCTGCTGGCGGATCTGCTGACCCCGCTGGAGCGGAAGATCTTTTTCGCCCACCTGGGCGGGTTCAGCTACCAGGCGATCGCCGCCAGTCTCGATATTTCGGAAAAGTCGGTTGACAACGCCCTCCAGCGGGCGAAACGGAAACTCCGAAAGGTGAAAAGATGAAGGCGGAGCAGGGAAAGCGCCCGCGTTTTCCCACCCATAGCCCGGCAGACCCGCCCGCACAGCCAATCTCCCGGGCGGTGAAGAAACGCACCGGAGACTGTGAGCTTGCCGAACAGTCTTACGAGGATGGGGCGTGGTTCCGCGCCGCGTCGTGTACAAAAAAATGCCCTATTAGCTCAAGAGAAGAGCAGTGTATAAATTAAGCATGATGTATGCAAAGATGGCGGTGCGACTCCGCCGGCGGGCAAATCCGGGCGCGGGAGCCGCGCCCAATAATCGCAAGCGAGGTATGCAAAATGTATCAGGACAAAACGCTCATCTGCAAAGACTGCGGGAAAGAATTCGTCTTCACCGCCGGCGAACAGGAATTTTACGCGGAAAAGGGGTTTGAGAACGAACCCCAGCGCTGCCGCGACTGCCGTCAGGCCCGTAAGAACGGCGCCGCTTCCGGCGCCAAACCCCAGCGGGAAATGTACACCGCCACCTGCGCCGCCTGCGGCAAGGAAGCGCGGGTCCCGTTCAAACCCCGGGACGACCGGCCGGTTTATTGCAGCGAATGCTTTGCCAAGATGAGAGCGGGCGAATAAATCTCAGGTAAACCACAGGAGGACGGGACACCCCCGTCCTTTTTTTCTGTATGGCCGGAAACCGGCTGCATTTTCTCCAAACCTTCCCCTTGACGCGGCGGGGGAATGGGTTTACAATAAGAGAAAAAGTTTTGGGGAGGGTACCGTGATGGGAAAGAAAATGCTGCTGATCGTCAACCCCTGTTCCGGGAAACGGCAGGCGAAAAATATCCTGTTTGACGTTCTCGACACCCTCTGCAAAGCGGGCTGGGAACCCACCGTCCGTATCACCCAGTCCCGCGGCGACGGGATGCAGGCGGCCATGGAGGCCGAGGGCCGCTTTGACAAGGTCGTCTGTATCGGCGGCGACGGGACGTTGAACGAGATGGTCTCCGGCCTTGCCCGATGGAAGGAACGCCCCTTTGCCGGATACATCCCCACCGGCACGACCAACGACTTCGCCGCCACCCTCGGGTTCCCGAAGGCGGCGAAGGAGGCCGCCCTGACCGCGGCGGAAGGGGACGCGTTTACCTGCGACATCGGGAGATTTGACGAGCGGTTTTTTGTCTATATCGCCGCTTTCGGGGCTTTCACCGACGTCGCCTATTCGACCGACCAGCAGGCGAAAAATATTTTCGGGCGGCTGGCCTACCTCTTCCAGGGGATGCTGGAACTGCCCTCCCTCCAGCAGGGCCAGCATATGCGGGTCACCTGCGCGGAAGGGATCATCGAAGACGACTTTATCTTCGGCGGGGTCAGCAACTCCCTGTCGATCGGCGGGTTTAAGGGCCTTCCCTCCGGGGACATTTTTCTGGACGACGGATGGCTGGAAGTCCTGCTTGTCCGGATGCCCAAAAGCGCGGCGGACTTAAGCGAACTGATCACCGCCCTGCTCAGCCAGCAGTTCGGGCAGCACGGCATCTACTTCTTCAAAGCCCAGTCGGTCACCTTCCAGTCCGACCGCCCGGTCGCCTGGACGCTGGACGGCGAGGACGGCGGCAGCCGGGAATCGGTCACGATCCAGTGCATCCCGGGGGCGGTCACCTTCTCGGTCGGCAGATGCCCGGAGCGGAAGGTCGAGACGGTCGCGATGCTTGAAGACACAGAATAACAAAACCGTCAGGTTCCCGGGGCCGGGCCTGACGGTTTTTCCATATGCCTTATATCTTCGAAAACGCCCCCGAAAGCGCCGGCAGCACCTGCTTTTTCCGGCTGACGACGCCGGGGAGGACAGCGGCGCCGGCCTCTGTTTTGCAGTCCGGGAAGGCGGTGCGGACCAGCTCGTCCGCCTGGTCGCCGTAGTAGATGAGATAGGTCGTCTCATCCCGGACGCTGGTCAGCATATAAAAGACGTCCGAAAGCCCCTGGCTCCGGGCGGCCTCGGGGAGGTAGGGCAGCAGCAGGTCTTTTGCGGCCTGTAGATTGTTGGCGCTCATATAGCTCCCCTGGCCGATGCCGTAGCGGGTGTCGCCCGCTTTGAAGACCTTGAAGTCCTGCAGGAAGATCTCCTGTGGGGTCTTGCCCTTGACGTTGCCGCCCGCCTCGAACATCTTCGCGGCGTATTCCTCGATATCCACCCCGGCGATCCTGCTGAGCTCTTCCGCCGCCCGTTCGTCGACCGGCGTCGAGGTGGGGGAGCGGAACATCAGCGTGTCGGACAGGATCGCGCTTAACAGCAGCCCCGCGATCTCCCGCGGGATCTCGACCATATTCTCATGGAACATCTGGGTGACGATGGTCGCGGTGCAGCCGACCGGCACGTTGCGGAAATAGACGGGGGAGGCGGTCTCCATCGACCCGATCCGGTGGTGGTCGATGATCTCCAATATTTCGGCGTTTTCGTACCCCTCGACCGCCTGGGTCTTTTCGTTGTGGTCGACTAAAATCAGCTGCCGCCTCTTCAGGTTTAAGAGGTTCCGGCGGGAGAGCAGCCCGACATACTTCCCGCCCCGGGTGACGACCGGGAAATAGTGGTAGCGCACCTGCGCCATCACCTTCTGGGCGTCGTCCAGCGGGGTGTTGACGGTAAAGGTGAGGATGTTGTCCTTCAGCCGCATATAGTGCCGGACGGGGGAGGCCAGCGCCAGCAGCCTTGCGGTCGAGTAAAAGTCCTTCGGGGTGACGATGACGGTGCAGCCCCGTTCTTCCGCCAGCTTCATAATGGTCTTCGGCACCTTCATCCCGGCGTCCGAGCAGACGATCAGGCACCCGGCCCCCATTTCCAGCGCGCAGAACTGGAACTCATACCGGCTGGAGACGATGACCATATCCCCCGGCTCCAGAAAGCTCTCCATCGCCTCGGGGTTGCCGGCGGCGAGGCCCAGCTTCCCCTTTTCGACCTTCCCGTCCGGGTCGCCGACCAGCATCTCCCCCTCCAGCACCTCGAGGATGTTCCGGTAGGGGGTGCGGCTTTCGGCGAGGATGCGGGTGTTGAGGACGTCCATACAGGCGTCCGAGACGTCGGTCAGCGTGACGATGCTGGTCAGCTGCCCGCTTTTGGTCACGACCGGCAGCGTGTCGATGTTGTCCCGCCGCATGACCTCCCAGGTCTTATGGACGCTGGTGGCGGCGTCGATGCCGGGGGTCTGCCGGAACTCCAGGTCCTGTACCTGGGGGCTGGCGTCGGTGCAGAGCCGGGGGGAGGGGACGCCGAAGTACTGGAGGACGAAAGCCGTCTCCTGGTTCAGTTCCCCCGCCCGTCTCGGCTCGGTCTCCAGCTTGGAGGAATGGTTTTTCAGGTAAGAATAGGCGATGGCCGAACAGATCGAGTCGGTGTCCGGGTTGCGGTGGCCGATGACCATCACCTTGTGGGACGAGCGGTAAGGCCGTTTGGTATCCATGTTTTATTCCCCTCCCTTTCTGTCCAGCCGGGCGAACAGCCCCTGCAGCACCCGGTCCAGTTTTCCGGCGAACCCCGGGTCCGCTTCCAGCGCCGCCGACACATTCCGGACGCCGCACTCCTCCGGGAACGACCGGGCGACCGTCCGCCCGCGGCCTTCCCCTTCGGTCAACACGGTCATCGCAAACGGGTGGGTATCCAGCAGCCCCGGTTCGATCGCCGCCGCGGCCGCCAGCGGGTCGTGCAGCGCGCAGCTCCCCCGGTCGGACTCGTGGTCGATGTAGTACCCGGCGAGCGCCGCGTAGGCTTTCCCGGCCTCCCCGCGCACCGCCCAGCCCCGGACGGTTTCATGGGTCAGCCGCTGCTTTAAGGTCACGTCCAGCCCCACCATCGTCAGCGGCAGCCCGCTTTCGAAGACAAATTTCGCCGCCTCCGGGTCGTTGGCGATATTCGCCTCGGCATAGGGGGTGACGTTCCCCTCTACCGTCAGCGCCCCGCCCATCAGGACGATCCCCCCGGCCTTCGCGACCGTCTCCCGGCTTTCCCGGACGGCCCGCGCGAGGTTATGGAGCGTCCCGGTGCAGACGAGGGTGAGCGCCGCCCCCTCCTTTTCGCACTGCTCGAGGATAAACCGGTGGGCGGGGATGGGGGAGGGTTCGCCCCGGTGGGGGAGAGAGACGTTCCCGATGCCGTTTTGCCCGTGGATCTTCCGGCAGGCTTCCGACACCTGGAAAGGCTGCCCGCCCGGCCCCGCGTCCCCCGCAGAGACCGGCACCTCCGGCCGCCCCAATAGCGCCAGCAGGTCGAGGGTGTTCCGCACCGCCTCATGGGTCTCGACGTTCCCGAAGCCGCAGGTCACCCCCACGATCTCTGCACCGCAGCCGATGGCGTAGGCGATCGCCAGCGCGTCGTCGACGCCGGTGTCCATATCCAGTAAGAGTTTTTTTGTTTCCACGTTCGTAACCTCGTTCCGGTCTGGTAGGAAAACGCCCCTCCCGATTGAGGAAGGGGCGCGGCTTATGTGGTTTCAGATTTTCAAAAGGTCGGAGAAGGTCGAGAGGTTGTAGGTGCCCTTGCCGCACCCCACCGCGTCGCCGATCGCGGCGCATTCCATCCCGCCGGCGATCGCGGCGTCCAGCCCCGCCTCGGCGTCCTCGACGACCAGGCAGTCTTTGGGGTCGATCCCGAGGAACTCGGCCGCCTTCAAAAAGACTTCCGGATGGGGTTTGGAGTGGGTGATGTTGTTGCCGTCCGAGACCGCGTCAAAGTAGTCGCCCAGCCCCAGCTGCCCCAGGATGAACGGGGTGTTCTTGGAGGAGGAGCCGATCGCCAGCTTCAGCCCGTTGGCCCGCAGCTGGTCGAGGGTATTTTTCACCTCGTCCGACAGGTCGGCAGGGGACATATTTTTGAGCAGTTCGCGGTAGAGGGTATTTTTCTTTTCGCAGCAGGCTTCCTTCTGCTCCTGGGTCATCGGTTCGCCGTTGTAGCGCTCGAGGATGATCTCAAAAGAGGCCATGCGGGAGACGCCGCGCAGGCGGTTGTTGATCGTTTCGTCGAAGTAGATGCCCAGCTCGTCCGCCAGCGCCTTCCAGGCCTGGTAGTGGTACTTGTCGGTGAAGCAGATGACGCCGTCGAGGTCGAAGATGACCGCTTTTTGTTTCATGGGGACCATTCCTTTACGCTAAATTTTTCATACGCAGACAGGCGGTTTCGGAAACCGCCGCCGTATAAGATAATTATACTGGTTTTTCAGCCAAAAGGCAAGGGGTTTTCGGTAAAGTTAGGGCAAAATGTTCATTTTTTGTCAGATGCCGCCCGTTTTCCCATCAGCCCGGTGATGAAGTCCTTCCCGTCCTTCCGCATCCCGCAGAGGACATAGCTTTTGCACAGCCCGGCGGTCTGCCGGAGGATGTGGCTTTCCCGCGCCGTTTCCGCCGGGAGATAGGCGTTTATGGAGAATTCCATCCCTGCCGGCAGCTCCGCAATCTCCCGCAGCAGCGGCTCGGACAGGTCGGGCGTTTCCGTCTCAGGGAACCGCTGGTACCGCACAGCATCCAGCTCCACCGGGCCGTAGGCAATGTAGGTTTTGACGCTCTCGGTGAAGAGCGGGTGGACCTTTCCCTCCCGCAGGCAGTCGAAAAAGCGGAAGAGGGTGAAACAATCGGGTGTCCCATAGGACAGCTGCTGGGCTTTTCCATCCGAGCCGTCTCGGGTGAGGGAATGGAAAACCGCGAAGAGTGGCTCGAAAGCGCTGTCCGGCGCGTCAGCGGGAAGGAGGAAAGAGGTTGCCGCCTGCCGGATTAGAAACCCGGTCAGGAGGTTCTGCACAAAGAGGCTCCCGGTGATGGCCTCCGCCGGTTTCATCCGCGGCCGCTCGTCCGGCCGGAGCAGTTCCCATATCCCCGGTTCCCAGGGTTCCAGCGGCGGCAGTTCATTTTGCACCGCCTGGAAAGCCACCGGCTCGAACCCCTCCATCTCCCGGGGCGTCCAGTCAAACGGCTTCCGGTTTACCGTAACCTCCATTTTGGCGCTGACCTGGACCATTTTGCTGTCCCTGCTGCTGAAAACCTGCATATCTATCCTCCCTAAATCAGAATGGCCCGCGTTCCCGCAGGCCATTCCTTTACCGGGTGCAGCCCGGCGTTATGCAATTACAGTCTGGTGTCCCACTTGCCGCAGAAGGGGTCGACGGGCTTTTGCCCTTGCATTCGCTTCTGCCCATGATCCTGTCGGTGGTGGCTTCGGGGACACAATCGTTGGTTTTATCTGCCGGGCGCAGCCCGGCAGATAAAACCCGCCTGATCCGGCGAACTGCGGAGCGTCAGCGCAGCATTTCGCCGCTTACAGTCTGGTGTCCCACTTGCCGCAGAAGGGATCGACCGGGTTAACGCCCTTGAATTCGCTTCTGCCCATGATCTTGTCGATGATCGCTTCGAGGACATAGTCGTTGGAGTTGTAGGCGTTGATGAAGGTCTTGATGCGCGGCACGTCCAGCAGGTGGTAGGGGTTCTCGACCGAGATGAAGATGGTCGGGACCGAGTTGACATAATGGGGGCAGTTGGCGCCCATCGGCTGCTGCCACTCGATGCGGACGGTGGTCTGGTTGG
>CALXKG010000019.1 GCA_944388825.1 uncultured Clostridia bacterium
TCCCGCCCATCCCACGGGATCGACCATTACGCGGTCACGCTGGTTCCCCCTTCTTCCCTGCCGGTGCTTTTGGAAATCGTAAAGCCGTGGGAAGAGGCGGATGAAAGCGTACGGCGATTGACCGGACTGATTCAGGAAGCTATTGAGAATGGGAAATACATGATCGTTTACGGCGTATAAAAAACGCCAAAAACGGCGCTGGCGTGCAAATTGCGAAGAAACGTGGGCAGTCAAAAAAGTTTTACTCGATTTTTTTTAAAAAATCGCGGGAATGCAAAGGGCAGAGCCCGTGCTCTGTACGGGCTTTCCGTACCGCACCCCTTTGCTTACTGCTGCCTTCGAAATATACCTGTCGCGCAGCGACCATTCCATGCTAAAACAAACCGCACCCGCCTTAAAATCAAGCGGGTGCGGTTTGTTATGCGTTCAGCGCGTCTGTACGCGCCTTAGTCGAGGTCTTCGCCGTTCGTAGCGATAACCTTCTTGTACCAGTAGAAGGAGTCCTTGCGGCTTCTGGACAGGTCTCCGGTGCCGTCGTCGTACTTGTCGACAAAGACGAAGCCGTAGCGTTTGCGCATCTCGCCGGTGGAGGCGGAGACGAGGTCGATGCAGCCCCACATGGTGTAGCCCATCAGGTCGACGCCGTCCAGCTCGACCGCGTCCTTCATCGCCTTGATGTGGTCGCGGAGGTAGTCGATGCGGTAGGTGTCGTGGACCGAGCCGTCCGCTTCCTTGGTATCCAGCGCGCCGAGGCCGTTCTCGACGACGAACAGCGGCTTCTGGTAGCGGTCGTAGATCTGGTTGAGGGCGATCCGCAGGCCCAGCGGGTCGATCTGCCAGCCCCAGTCGGAAGCCTTCAGATAGGGGTTCTTGCGGCCGAAGGTCATGTTGCCGGCGGTCATCTCGCCTTCCTTGGCGGAGCCGACGACCATCGTCATGTAGTAGGAGAAGGAGATGAAGTCGACGGTGCCTTTCTTCAGCTCTTCCAGCTCGCCATCCCGGATGTCGAGGGTGATGCCCTTCCGCTCGTACTCTTTCAGCTTATAGCTGGGGTAGTAGCCGCGGGCATGGACGTCCATATAAAAGAAGGAACCGTTGTTCATCGCCTGGACGTTCATCAGGTTGTCGACCGGGTTGCAGGTCTCGGGATAGCTCTCCATGAAGGCGATCATGCAGCCGACCTGGTAACTGGGGTCGATCTCGTGGGCCATCTGGACGGCCTTGGCCGACGCGACAAACTGGTAGTAGGTGGCGTTGGCGAGGATCTGGGGGTCTTTAGAGGGGACGCCCGCTTCCATCCAGCCGCCGTGGTTGATGCAGTTGATCTCATTGAAGGTGAGCCAGTATTTGACTTTGCCTTTATACCGCTTGAAGATCGCTTCGCAGTAGCGGAGGTAGCAGTCGATCGTCCGGCGGTCGGCCCAGGAGCCCCAGGTGTTGGTCAGGGCCAGCGGGGTCTCGTAGTGGGAGATGGTGACCAGCGGCTCGATGCCGTACTTTTTGCACTCGTCAAACACCGCGTCGTAGAAGGCGAGGCCCTCTTCGTTGGGTTCCGTTTCCATGCCGGTCGGGAAGATGCGCGACCAGGAGATGGACAGCCGGAAGCACTTGAAGCCCATTTCGCCCATCAGCGCGATGTCTTCCTTGTAGTGATGGTAGAAGTCGGTGGCCTCATGGTTGGGGTAGAAGTAACCGTCCAGCTGGGTAAACTGCGCCCCTTCGGGAAGGTCGTTGACCCCGAACATCGTGGTCGTCTGGGGGGTGCCGTCCGGCAGGACGTAGGTCAGCACGCGGGGGGAATCCTTGGTGCCGCCGGTCAGGACGTCGTCGATCGACGCGCCGCGCCCGCCTTCGTTCCAGCCGCCCTCATACTGGTTGGCCGCGGTCGCGCCGCCCCAGAGGAAATCTTTACGGAATGCCATTGGTCATTACCTCTTTCTTTCGTTTTATTTGCACCCGGTAAACGGGTTGGCAACGGTTTATATGCAGCAATATGCGCAGCGGGGAAAAACGCCCCCGGCGCCGGTCAGCGCAGGTCGATCGAATCGTCCGGGAAGTCCTGGATGGACGGGCAGGTATCCGGGCAGTCGAAATAGATCTCCGGACCGAAGTGCATCCGGCCGTAGCTGCCGGGCCTGACCGGTTCCCAGCGGGGGACAAGGCCGTTATTCGGGTCGCCGGCCCGGATAAAGGCGATATAGCTGGCCCGCATCCCGCGCATCAGCCGGTCGAGGGCGGCTTTTTCTTCCGGCGCCCGCTCCCCCGCCGGGGACGGGGCGCTGCCGCCCGCCCGGAGGGTCGCGGCGTCCTGGGAATGGTGGGCCGGCGGGTAGTCGAAGGAATAGGTGTAGGTCTTCATCCCCCGCCCGGCGAAAATCTGGGAGAGCCGGTCGCCGTGGGTGCGGTACATACAGTCGGAAAAGACCTTGACCCAGGCGTCCTCCTGCCCGGCGGTATCCAGCCCTTTGCCGTCCACCAGCGCATGGTAGGCCCTTTCGGCATAGGCGCTGTTGCCGCCAAACAGCTCGGCGGCGATGGCGGGGGCTTTTTCGGGAAGCCCCGGGCCCATTTTAAAGAAGACCAGCTCGTGGAGGTTGTTGCCGATCAGCGTCTCCCCCTGCCAGCCGTCTGCCGAGCGGATGTCCGCCCGCCAGTTTTCGGGGACTGTCTTCCCGTCCGACACCGGCCCGAACAGGCAGGTGGAGCCCGGCCCGGCGGTAAATTGCAGCTGGGCGTTTAAGATTTCAGACGCGGGGATGGTGAGCAGGTCTTTTGCACTGCGGAGCGGTAAGTATGTGCAGAACTTCCGGGCCAGGGCCGACGCCGTCCCCGGCGTCCGCACCGCCTGGATGCCGCCGGAGGATAAGATCGCCCGGTGGAAAAGCCCCTTTGTCTCGCCCGCCAGCATCAGCGCCCCGACCGACTTGCCCCCGGCCGAGACGCCGAAGAGGGTGACGCGCTCCGGGTCGCCGCCGAAAGCGGCGATGTTCTCTTTGACCCATTTCAGGGCGCAGATCTGGTCTAAAAGACCCATGTTGCCGTCGCAGTACCCTTCCCCCAGGATGTCCCGCAGGTAGAGGTAGCCCAGCGCCCCCAGCCGGTAGTTGATCGAGACGGCGACCATCCGCGCCTTCTCTTCCGCCACCAGCGGAAACAGGGCGCTGTCCTCCCCGCTGCCGGTCTGGAACGCGCCGCCGTGGATGTCGACGGCGACCGGGAGCGGCCCGTCCGGGATCTCGGCCGGGCGGACGATGTTGAGGTACAGGCAGTCCTCGTCAAACGGCCCGGGCAGCGGGTTGCCCGACCAGTCGCGGGGGTTCTGGATGCTCTTGGGCCCAAAGGCGCGGCAGTCCTGCGCCAGCCCCGTCACCGGGACCGGCGGGCGGAACCGCTCCGCCTGCGCATAGCGGATGCCCTTAAACCAGACCGAGCCGTTTTCCGTATAGCCGGTGAATCGGCCGGCCGGCGCGGTAATGACCATGGGTGTTCTCCCCTTTCTGCCGGAAGGCGGTCAAAATATGCAAAATCTGTGTAAAAACAGGATTTTTTTCTTCTATATATTATGATAATGGAACAGGCAGGTTTTGTCAATAGAAAACCGGGAGTTTCATATTTTGAAAAGGGTCACAGGCTGGTGCGCGTTTGAAAATCCCTATATTGCTGGAACATCAACCACGCACGCCGTACAGGCCGGTGAATTTCTCCTCCAGATAGCCGCAGAGGTAGTCCGCCGACAGCGGTTCCCCGGTCATCCGCCGCAGGAGGGTATCGCTGTCGTAAAGCATCCCATGCCGGTACCAGTTTTCGGTGAGCCAGCCGCGGATGGGCGCAAAGTCCCCCGCCCGGACCAGCGCGTCGAAATCCGGCAGCGCCTTTTTCACCGCCGCGCCGATCTGGGCGGCGTTCAGCGTCCCGATCGTGTAGGACTGGAAGTAGCCGAACATCCCGGCCGGCCAGTGCATATCCTGCGCCCAGCCTTCCCAGGGCTTTTCGGGGACAAGGCCGAGGTACTCCCGGCATTTCTCCGCCCAGGCGTCTTCCAGGCTGCCGACCGGGAGGCTGCCGTCAAACAGCATCTTCTCGATCTCAAACCGGATCATGATATGGAGGTTGTAGGTCAGTTCGTCCGCGTAGATGCGGATAGGACCCGGCTGCACCCGGTTGACCGCGCGGTGGAACGCCTCCGCCGGGACGTCCCGCAGCTTTTCCGGGAACGCCGCCCGGAAGAGGGGGGCGGCGTAGTCCCAGAAGGCGGCGCTGCGGCCGACCATATTCTCCCAGAAGCGGGAGGAGGACTCGTGCATCCCGCCGTGGGCGCCGGAGCCGATCAGCAGGTCGAGGTAATCCGCCGAGACGTTCTGCTCGTACATCCCATGCCCGCCCTCGTGCATCGCCGAGATGGTCCCCTGCAGCAGGTCGTCGGGGTAGAAGTGGTCGGTAAAGCGGACGTCGTCCCGGTTGACCCCGTAGGTGCAGGGGTGCTCCCCCGCCCCGACGACGCCGTACCGGGGGTCGTAGCCGATTTTGGCCAGCAGTTTCAGCGCGATCTCCTTCTGAACGGCGGTATCGTACCCGCCTTTTGTAAAGCTGCGGTCGGGCTGCCGGCCGGCTTCGGCAATTTTCTGCAAAAGCGGCACCGTCCGGGCGCGGATGGTATCAAAGAGCGGTTCCAGCTGGGCGACGGTCATCCCGGGGTCGGTGGCGTCGATGGACGGGTCGAGGGGATGGGCGGGCGCTTTCCGCCCCGGACGTCCGGCGCGGATGGCGTCCGCCTCCTTTTGCAGGGCGATCATCTCCCCGATACCGGCTTTCACTTCCGCGTAGCCGCCGGTATATTTTTTCTCGATCCAGAGCTGCTCGGTGGCGCTTTTTAAAGACGCCTGCCGCAGCAGCAGCTTTTCCGGCAGGCCGGTCACGCTGTCGATCCGGCGGCGGTAGAGGGCGAGCTCCGCCCGCATCTCGGGGGAAAGGCCGGTTTCATCGCCGGAGAGGGTGTCGACCGCCTCCAAGACCCGCGGGTCCAGAAGCGTTTTCCGCGACTCGGCCCGGACAAAGCCGAGCAGCTCCGCCCGGCGCTTTGCGGCCCCTTTGGGGGCGGTGGCAGTCATGTCGTAGGAGCCGATCGACGAAAGCTCGCCGAACTTTTTTAAACGGTAGGAGGTGGATATAAGGGTTTGCAGGGCGTCCTGGCGGGTCATATACGATCATCCTTTCGGGGGGTTTTATAATAACAACTTGATAGATACGCACTCACTTCAAAGGCTCCCTCTCTGAGGGAGCTGTCGGCGAATGCCGACTGAAGGAGTGGGGTTGCGAAAGAATTGAGCAACGCACAAGCATCTTAAGCGTTTTAAGCGTTTCCAGCTTCGCTGGGAAACGCCACTCCTTCCGGCGCGTCCGCGCCACCTCCCTCGGAGAGGGAGGCGAGGGTCAGTGCCTTCCAAAAAGTTGTATTGTTGTATCAAGAATACCATATTTCCCCATTTCTGTCCAGTTTTTCTGGCCAAAAAGCCCTTCCGGCCCATCCCCCGTTTTTCGATGCAACCTTTTCCCCCGCTCATCCGTATATATCGCTGAAAAGAAAAATTCCGCCGAAAGGAGGTTTTCCGATGACCCCGTCCGCCCTCGCCGATGCCTACGGCCCGGCCCTTTACGGCCTCTGCGTCCACCTCTGCGGGCGGAAAGCGGACGCCGACGACCTCTACCAGGAGACCTGGGTGCGGATTTTGGAAAAGCTCCCCCGGTACCGGCCGGAAAAGCCCTTCCTCCCCTGGGCGGCGAAGATCTGCGTCAACCTCTACCGGGACGGGCTGCGCCGGGCGCGGCTGCGGGCCTTCTTCCCGCTGGAGAGCCGTCCCCACGCGGAGCCGGGCGGGTTTACCGGGGAGATGGAAATCGCGGACGCGGTCGCGCGGCTGCCGGAAAAATACCGGATAGCGGTCGTCCTGCGGTGTATCGAGGGCCTCTCGGAGGCCGAGACGGCGCAGGTACTGGGGATCACGCCCGGCGGGGTCAAAAGCAGGCTCTCCCGGGCGCGGAAGCTGTTAAAGGAGGCGCTTTACGATGGGAAATGACGATATCCTCTCCAAAATCCCGATGGAGCCGGAGACCGCCCCGCCGGAATTAGACTTCGCGCGGCTGTATGAACAGGCTGCGGCCCGGAAACTGCGGCGGCAGCTTACCTGGGTCGCGGCCGGCGGGTGGCTGTGGGCCGCTGCGATGCTGCTGGGGTTTGCGCTCCTCTGCCGGGCGGCGCCCGCGATCCCCGGCGGGGAATGGCTGGCGCTTTCAGCCGGGGCCTTCCTCATCCTGTCCTTTTCCGCCGGGTCCGCCGCCCTTATCCTCTACGCCCGCCGAAAGGAGAGACGATCATGAGCTACACGGCCGGGTTTGCCCTTTTGACTCCCCTCCTCATCCTGGTGCTGGCGGCCATACTCGCCGTCTGCATCTTCGTCTACCGGGACGCGAAAGCCAGGGGGCTCTCCCCCGTCCCCTGGGCGATCTGCGCGCTGCTGCTCCCCGGGTTTATCGGGCTGGCCCTCTACCTGGTCGCCCGGACCGGCCGGTCGGCCCTCAAGTGCCCCGGGTGCGGCAGGCGGGTGGAACCGTCCTTCATCGTCTGCCCCTACTGCGGGGAGAAGCTGAAGCTCGCCTGCCCCGCCTGCGGGACGGCGGTCGAGCCGGACTGGAAGGTCTGCCCCGGCTGCGCCGCCCCCCTTCCCCGCCGGGAGCCGCCGGTACAGGAAAAGGAAAAGGGGCTGGGATGGCTTCTGGCTATCTGCGTCGTCATCCCGCTGCTGCTGATAACCGGGCTTGTCTGCCTGATGGCCTTCCCCCTGGACACAGGCGGCTACAACGTCTCCCGGGTCTGTCTCCCGGTAGACGATCTGATGGCCGAATACCCGCAGCTGCGGGACACCGCCGTCGGGAACTGGGTGTCGGCGATGGAAAACGAGGACGCCGATATCGCCCTCCTCTGGCAGAAGCAGGACCACACCGGCGCGCAGTCCGGCGAAGATGTGGAGATCCTCGGCTGCTACGCTTACCTGCGGGGGTACGACCCCGAAGCGCTCAACACCGAGTCGGAAGGCGACTGGCTGGGTGCGGTCGGCCTGGACATCCTGGCGTATCCCGACGCGGGCAGCCGGGCGTTTGTCGCCTACTTCCAGCTGACGGCGGACAAGGTCGCGCCGCCGCCGGCGGTATATGCAGACGGGCGGAAGGTGGATGTCCCGTCGACCGAACTGACCGGCGCGGTGGAGCTGCCGCTGCTGTTTGACTTTTACCTGACCGACGCCGGATAACGAAAAAGGCCCTCCCGGGCAATCCGCGCCCGGGAGGGTTTTCCCTGCCTTTTTACTTTTTCAGTTCCGCGTTCCCAAGGTTGTACTTCTCGTTCCGTCCGTCGTGGATCTCGCCCGACCAGTTCAGCCCGTAGCCGAACTGGTAGGTGTGGCCCTCGGTATCGGTATAGGGGGTCATGTCAAGCGGCAGGTCCTCGCAGTGGCGCTCGACCGTCTCCATATCCGCCGGCATCATGAAGGGCAGCAGGCCCGACGGCTCGACGCCGCCGGTCAGCACCTCGTACATCGCCCTGCGCTGGATGTAAAAATCGACCGCGAGGGCGTCGACATACGGCTCAAACTCCTTCGGCACCGTCATGTTGGCGATGGTTAAGAGGGCGATGACCGGCTTGTCCCCCATCTTCCGCCGCATCTCGAGGACGTTGTCCAGGTCGCGCTCGTTGTAGCAGACGCCGGTCTTGCCCTTATAGCTGCGGTTGGGGTTTTCCGTCTCCCGGTAGTCCCCCTGGCCGATGCTCTCTTCCCGGGCTTTTTCGGCGGTATAGGGGCGGTACTGGAGGCTGACCGGCAGGTAGCCCATTTCGCCCAGCCGCTCGTCGTCGTTATACCCCAGCGACTGGGGGCTCTCCATCATCACCAGCGCGGCGTCCGCCTCCTCCGGCGTATCGACGACGGTGAAATAGGGCGCGATCTCGTCCGGGTCGTAGGGGGAGAAGGTGCGGTCCACCTCCAGGTTGCCGAAAAAGTTGATCTTGCCCTTTTCGGTGCGGTCGGGGATGTAGACCCTGGTCCCCTTCTTGAGGGGGAGGACGCCGCCCTTATTCTTCAGCAGGACGACCGACTCGGTCTGCCGCTTGAAGCCGAGGTCGACATATTCCTGCCGGCCGATCACCTTGCCGCTCTCCCGGGGGTCGAGGTAGGGGTTCTCAAACAGGCCGGTGCGGAAGAGGGGCAGCAGGATCCGGTAGGCGGTCGCGGCAAACCGCTTCTTCATCGCCTCCTCGCCGTACCTTTCGACGCCGAGCCGGTAGGCGTCCATCACCGGCCCCACCTCATTGTCGCCGCCGAACTGGTCGACGCCGTTCAGGATCGCCTTGAGGATCCGCTCGGGGCGGGGCAGCGTCTCGACCCCGTGGGCCGCGTGGGCAAAGGCGGTCAGCTTTTCCCCTTCGGTGTGCTGGGTAACGCCCCAGTCGGTGCAGACGACCCCTTCATAGCCGTACTTTTCCCGCAGCAGGTCGTGGATGATGTAGTGGGAATAGGCGTTGCCGACGTTCTCGTCCGGGTCGATGCCGGTGGAAATGGTATAGTAAGGCATGATCGCCCCGGCCATCTTTGTCGGGCCGTCCAGCTTAAAGGCCCCTTCGGTGAAGACCGACAGGTGGGCGTCGAAATTGCCGCCGGGATAGACCGCGTACTTGCCGTAGGCGTAGTGGGCGTCCCGGCCGCCCTCGCCGGTGCCGCCGCCCGGCCAGTGCTTGGCCATCGCGTTGATCGAGTCTTTCCCCCAGCCGCTCTCGGAGCCTTCGGTCGTCTGGAGGCCGTCGCAGTAGGCTCTCGCCATATCCTGGCTCATTTTGACGTGGCAGCCGAAGGTATCCCGGGTGCGCATCCACCGGGGGTCGGTGCCGAGGTCGATCTGGGGGGAGAGGGCGGAGGTGATGCCCATCGCCCGGTACTCTCTGGCGGCGATCTCCGCGTGCTCCTTGACCACTTCCGGCCGGAAGGTGGCGGCAAGCCCCATCCCCTGCGGCCATTTGGAGGTGGTGACGACGTCGTGGGACTGGCGGCCGGTGGGGTTGCGGGCCCCGTGGCGCGGGTCGGAGGAGAGGCTGACCGGGATGCCGAAGGGGGAAGATTCCGCCAGCGCCTGGAGGTTGTTGTTCCAGCGGGCGAGCGACTCGATGTCGCAGGCGTCGGTCAGAAGGACGGTGCGGATGCCGTCCTCCGGGATGAACTTTTTCTGGGCGTCCGACAGCTCGTAGGCCGGCACCCCCGCCTCGTCGAAGGGCTTGCCGCCGTAGGTGCCGCCGAACCGCCCCATCGCCGGCACCGCCTGATGGGAGGAGAAGAGGGTCAGCCCCGCGACCGCCTCGGGCGAGAGCCGGGCGGAGAGGTCTTTCGCCCGTTCTTCGGGGGAAAGCCGCCAGTCTTCATAGGGGAGCAGTTCCCCCGTCCCGGCGAGGTCTTTAAAGGCAAAGCCGTCCTGCTCGATGACCGGCGCGTCCATCACGCCCAAAGCCGCCCCGCCGTCGTTCTCGACAACGGTGTAATAGCCGTTAAACTGTTTCCGATACGCCATATTGTCCGTTCCTTTCCGTTGCGCATTTTGAATTGCATACTATATATAGGATACCAGAATCGACAGTTTTTGTCAAGAGAAAAACGGCT
>CALXKG010000020.1 GCA_944388825.1 uncultured Clostridia bacterium
TAGGCGTTGTCCAGCCAGACCTGGGAAGAATAGTTGGCGGAGAGGGTGTTGATCATCCCTTTGTACGCCCCCATATACTTTTCAAACGAATCCTTCCGGACCGCCTGGGACCGCGATTCCCGGTAGACTCCGAAGTTGCCGTTGGTCAGGGGGGAGGGGCTGCCGTTTTCATCGATGACGTCGGGGTAGCGGAGGTCGACGTCCATCAGCATCGACGCCACCTGGTCGGGCGCGCCGGAGACTTTGGAGAACTGGGTCAGCAGCGCCTCCTGCTCGGCCGGCAGGGTGTGCGCCCGCGCCCGGGCGATGTCCTCGACGATGTGGCGGTAGACGGCCATATCCTCCCGCGCCATCCAGCCCGCCAGCGCCTGCTCGTCGACCGCGAGGATCTCCGGCCGCAGGAAGGAGACGGCGGCCGAATAGTCGGCCATCAGCTGCTGGACAAGCCCCTGCATCCGCTGGTAGGCGGGGTCGCCGTTGTCGGTCGAGACGTGGAAGAAGGCGTACTCCATCGCCAGCTCCAGCCGCTCCTGCAAAGCGTAGAT
Source organism: uncultured Clostridia bacterium (assembly GCA_944388825.1). Taxonomy (GTDB): domain Bacteria; phylum Bacillota; class Clostridia; order Oscillospirales; family Ruminococcaceae; genus Faecivivens. Next base: position 546 of record CALXKG010000020.1, read on the forward strand.
CGTGTCCAGCGCGTTTTTGAGGTTATCCGCGGAGGTAAGGGTCCCTTTTAAATTCCCGAGGGCCGGGATCTCGTTTTTCAGATTACCGACTTCCGCCTCCCAGGCCTCGTCCGACGGGTAAAGGTCGGTGAAATCCCAGGTATACCGGGGGTCCATGTCTTTTCTTGCTTTCAGCTGTTCCATAGGGCATTTCCTTTCTATATGGCGTCTGCCCGGGGAGACCCCCGGGCGGCTGGAAAACAGGGTAAAACGGCTATTCGGTGAGCGGGGTTAAAATCATCACCCGTTCGATGCCGGGCAGCGCCCGGATCTTCTCCTCCAGCCCAGGCGGCGGGACCGAGTCGATCTCCAGGTACATCTGGGCCAGATGGGTCTCCCGGCTGCGGTCGACCTGCATATTGCCGATGTTGATCTCCGCTTCGTATAAAAGCCCTGCGATCGCCGCGATCACGCCGGGGTGGTCGTGGTGGCGGCAGACGATGATCGGCCGCTCGCCGGTAAACCGGACGGCCAGGGCGTCGATCTCGGTGATCTCCACCTGCCCCCCGCCGACCGACGCGCCGGTCACGGTGTGCCGCGTGCCGTCCTTGCAGACGACTTCAAACCGGACGGTATTCGGATGGGCGTTTTCGCCCAGGTCCGCCGGGATGAACCGGTAGGTGAGCCCCGCCTTTTCCGCCATCGCGAACGCGCCTCTTAACCGCTCGTCCCAGGGCGGGAGGTCTAAAAGCCCCGCGATCAGCGCCTTGTCGGTGCCGTGGCCGCGGTAGGTGGCGGCGAAGGAGCCGTGCAGGTAGAGGGCCGCGTCGGTGATCTCCTGCCCGGCGAGCCTGCGCACCATCCGCCCGAGCCGCGCCGCCCCGGCGGTGTGGGAACTGGACGGCCCGATCATCACCGGGCCGATAATATCAAACAGCCCCATCCGGATCCCTCCTTTCAGTCATTGGCCGTTACCACTTTAGTGTAGCACAAAACGCCCGTTATAGCAAGTTTTTTGCCGATTTAATCCCGGCTGAACCGGGAATTTGTGACGGTTTTCTTCTGCGGATTTCAGGATAAAGAAAAAGCGCCTGCCGGACAGCCTTATGCGTGCGGGGCGGGGAATGCGGCCGCGCCGAACAGAAAAAGCCGGGCTTTCCAGCCGCGCACCCGATCTCCCGGGCGGTGAAGAAACGCGCCGAAGGCTGTGCGCTTGCCGGACAGCCTTATGCGTGCGGGGCGGGGGACATGGCCGCGCCGGACAGAAAAAGCCGGGCTTTCCAGCCGCGCACCCGATCTCCCGGGCGGTGAAGAAACGTGCCGAAGGCTGTGAGCTTGCCGAACAGCCTTATGCGTGCGGGGCGGGAGATATGGCCGCGTCGAACAGAAAAAAGCCCGACTCCGCCGGGAATCGGGCTATGCAGGGGATTTGCTTACAGTTCAATTTCCTCGCCGGGATGGAGGATCAGCCGGTTCGGGACGATCAGCTGCTCCGCCTTCTGCTGGTCGAACAGCTGGCCGGGAGCCATATGGATCGGGATGACCTTTTCCGCGCCGATTTTTTCGGCGCACTTTGCCGCCTCGGCAGGGCCCATATTGTAGACGCCGTCGATCGGCAGGAGGGCGTAGTCGAGGTTCATCCCCGCCATCTCGTCCATCTGGGCGGTCGTCGAAGTGTCGCCGGCGCAGTAGACCTTCCTGCCGTCCAGCAGGAAGATATAACCGACGCACTCGCCCTTTTTGTGGTGGGAGTTATAGGCTTCCACCGCCCGCACCTGGAAGGAGGAGAAGTTTAAAAGCAGGTACTGCCCGCCCCGCACCGCGTCTTTTTCGGTGATAATCCGGCAGCCGGGGGCGTGGGGCATCTTGTCGACCTCGTTGTGGTCGTGGTGCTGATGGGTGACAAAGATATAATCAGCCGGAAGGTCATACCCTTCCCCCGCATAGGGGTCGACGTAAATGACCGTGCCGTCGTTCATCGTAAAGCGGACCGAGCCGTGGCCCTGGTAAAGCATTTTTGCCATTTTCCTTCAATCCTTTCAAAAAAACCGCCCGTTATCCGGCGGTACATCAGGAGTCCATCTGGTGGATCTACGCCGGGCATCACCCCGGCGCCGGCGGAGGGCAGGCGTTCCGGCACTGCCTCTGATACCTATTGTACGGGATTTTTTCCCATCCGTCAATGCGCCGCTCCCACCGTCTTGCAGAGGCGGGAGAAAAAAATTCTGTGCAAACTGGCGGCGTTGTTTAAGGGGAATGTAAAGGTATGCGCAAAAGCCGTTTTATAGCCGGATTTTTTAATCTTTGTTTAATCCCGCCCCAAACGACTTGTTTTCCGGCGGTTATCCGTGTATAATAAAAATAAATTATAATTGTTTTTCCGGCGGCCCAGGGTGTATCGGAGAAATCAATATTGGCGCGTTTTCCGATACGCACCGGCAGCTGCGTTTACCATATTCACGAAAGGAGAGGTCTTCTGTGGAAAAAGAGATGACCGTCTGCCTGCTCAATGATTCCTTCCCGCCGACCATCGACGGGGTCGCAAACGCCACCCTCAACTACGCCCGCTGCATCCAGAAGTCCCACGGCCGGGCGGTCGTCGCGACCCCCTGGTACCCGGGTGTAAAGGACGATTACCCCTTCCGGGTCATCCGGTACGCGTCGGCCGCGATCACCAAACGGCTGGGCTACCGGGGCGGCATCCCCTTCGACCCCCGGATGCAGTACTTCTTAGCCCATCAGAACGTCGACATCATCCATACCCACTGCCCGTTCATGTCCACCGTCGTCGCGCGGATCCTGCGCTACAACACCGGCGCGCCGGTGGTCTTTACCTACCACACCAAGTTTGACGTCGACATCGAAAAGCGGGTGGCGCTCAACCCGGTGCGGAACGCCTCGCTGCGGCTGCTGCTCAACAACATCAACGCCTGCGACGAGGTTTGGGTCGTGAGCCGCGGGGCGGGGGAGAACCTCAAAAGCCTCGGGTACCAGGGGGATTACATCGTCATGGAAAACGGCGTCGATTTTGAAAAGCGCCGGACGGACGAGCAGACCCTTTCCGGGATGCGGGAGGCTTACCATATCGCGCCGGACGAGACGGTCTTTTTATTTGTCGGCCGGATGATGTGGTACAAAGGGGTCAGGATCTCGATCGACGGCCTCGCCAAAGCCAAAGCGGCGGGGGCGAAATGCCGGATGTTTTTTGTCGGCGACGGGGCCGACCGCCCGGAAATCGAGGCCTACTGCGAAAAGGCCGGCATCCGGGAGGAAACCGTCTTCACCGGCGCGATCCAGGACCGGGAAAAACTCCGCAGCTATTTTTCCCTTGCCGACTGTTTCCTGTTCCCGTCCACTTACGACACCAACGGCATTGTCGTCCGGGAAGCGGCGGCCTGCCAGTGCCCGTCGGTGCTGGTGCGGGGGAGCTGCGCCGCCGAGGGGATCACCGACGGCCGCAACGGTATTTTAATAGAGGAAAACGGGGATTCGATGGCGGAGGCGGTGGCGGCCGCCTGCAGGGACCGGGACAGGCTGAGGGAGATCGGCCGCCATGCCGCCGACGAGATCTACCTTTCCTGGGACGACGCGGTGGCAAAGGCCGTCCGGCGCTACCGGACGGTCATCGAGCGGTATACCCGTGAAAAGCGCAGCCGCCTGCTGGAAAATGAAATGCGGGAGCTGAAAGTGGAGTTTGAAAAGCGCAAAAACCTGTACATCCGCCGCTATTACCGGTTCGGGCGGCAGCTGATCGAGGGGAAGGGGCCGCGGCTGGCGCTGAAGCTCCTCTCCTCCGGAAAGGACAAGAAAGATGAGTGAAACAGTTTACCCTGTCGCGGTCATCGGCGGCGGCGCGTCGGGGATGGCGGCGGCGATCGAGGCGGCGGGGATTTTGGGCCCCGGCAGGGTGCTGCTGCTGGAGCGGGGGCAGCGGGCCGGGCGGAAACTGCTCGCCACCGGCAACGGCCGCTGCAACCTCTCCAACCGGGACCTGCGGGCGGCCCGCTACCACGGCCATGACCCCGGCTTTGTCCTGCCGGCGCTGGAGCGGTTCCCGCTGGAAGACACCCTTGCCTTTTTTGCGCGGATGGGCCTGCTGACCGTCGAAGAGGAGGGGGGAAAGCTGTTCCCGATGCCGCTCCAGGCGGCGGCGGTTTTGGACGTCCTCCGGCTGGAACTGGACCGCCGGGGGGTCCTCCTCCGGACCGATACCGACGCCGCCGCGCTGCGCCCCGGGAAGGGCGGCTTCTCTATTGTCTGCCGGACGCCGGACGGGGAAACGGTTTTCCGCGCCCGGAAGGTGGTCGCCGCCTGCGGCGGGGAGGCTTCCCCCGGCCTTGGCGGCTGTAGCTGCGGGTATGCGCTGTTTTCCGCCCTTGGCCACCGGGTCTGCCCGACCCTTCCGGCGATCGTTCAGCTGAAAGCGGACGTGAGCGGCGTCAAGGGACTTTCGGGCAGCAAATTTGACGCCGCGGTCACCCTTTTCGCCGGCGGGACAAAGCCCTGCCCCATCCGGGAAGAGCGGGGGGAGCTGCTTTTCACCGACTACGGCGTCTCAGGGCCGCCGGTTATGCAGCTGTCCGGCCATGCCGCCCGGGCGCTGGAGGCGGGGCAGGCCCCGTTTCTGTCGGTGGCTTTCCTGCCGGACTGGGACGCGGGGGAGCTCCGCGCGGTTTTGTTCCAGCGGAAAAAAGCCCTTTCCGGCCGCAGGCTGGAGGACTTCATGACCGGCTTCCTCCCCAAGCGGCTGGGCCAGCTGGCGCTGAAAATGTCCGGCGCGGCGCCCCTTTCCCGGACGGGCGGCACGCTGACGCCGGAAGAGCTCGGGGCCTGCGCCCGGCTGCTGAAGGACTTCCGGCTGCGCGTCACCGGCACCGGCGGGATGAAAAATGCCCAGGTCACCCAGGGGGGCGTTTTAACCGGCGGATTTGACCCCGCGACCCTCCAGTCGCGGAAAGTCCCCGGCCTTTACGCCTGCGGGGAGATGCTGGATATCGACGGGGACTGCGGCGGATTCAACCTCCAATGGGCCTGGTCTTCCGGCCGGCTGGCGGGGCGGTCGGCGGCGGAGGCCGCCGGGTAAGGATGTCCCATGCCCAAAATGTTTCCATATTTCCCGCAACGTTAAATCTTATGTCATTGACTTTTCTTCCCGCAGCGGGTACAATGAAACAGGAAATACAGCCGGGCGTCCGGCAGAAAGAGGCAACCCTATGGATTTAGTCATCATGGCGGCGGGCATCGGCTCCCGCTTCGGAAAAGGCATCAAACAGCTGACCCCGGTGGGCCCCGACGGCGAGGTCATCATGGAATATTCCATCCACGACGCGCTGGAGGCGGGGTTTGACCGGGTGGTCTTTATCACCCGGCGCGACCTGCTCGCCGCGTTCAAGGAGATCATCGGCAATAAGATGGAAAAGGTCTGCCCGACCGCTTACGCCTTCCAGGAACTGGACGACCTGCCGGAGGGCTTCTCCCTCCCGGAAGGGCGGACAAAGCCCTGGGGCACCGGACAGGCGGTGCTGGCCTGCAAGGGGGTCGTGACGGGGCCGTTCGCCGTTATCAACGCCGACGACTACTATGGAAAGGAATGCTTCAAGCTGGTCCACGACTACCTCGCCTCCCACACCGGCGACGGGGAATACTGCATGGCCGGCTTCATCCTCGGCAACACCCTTTCGGATAACGGCGCGGTCACCCGCGGGGTCTGCAAGGTAAACGCCGAAGGATACCTGACCGGCGTCGACGAGACCTCCGGCATTGTCAAGACGCCTGCCGGCGCGGCGGTGGAAAAGGACGGCAAACAGGTGCCGATCAATCCCGCAAGCCACGTCTCGATGAATATGTGGGGCCTGACCCCCGGCTTTATCGGCCGGCTGGAAGCGGGCTTTAAAGCCTTCCTCGAGAGCCGCAAAGAGGGGGACGTGAAGAGCGAATACCTCCTCCCGACCGTCATCGACGGGATGATCCAGTCCGGCGAAGCGACGGTCAAGGTGCTGGAGACCCACGACAAATGGTTCGGCGTCACCTACGCCGAGGATAAGGAGACGGTCGTGAAGGCCCTGCGCGCCCTCCACGACGCCGGCGATTACCCGACGCCGCTTTTTGCCCGATGAACCATTTCCAGCGGATTTTGGGCTATATGCGCAAGGCCGTCCAGGAGTTTGACCTGATACACGACGGCGACCGGATCGCGGTCGGGGTGTCGGGCGGGAAGGACTCGGTCGTGCTGCTTACGGGGCTTGCGGCGCTGCGCCGGTTTATCGGCATCGACTATTCGCTCGTCGCCATCACCCTCGACCCCCGCTTTGGCGGGATAGACGGGGACTACCGTGCGGTGGCTGCCCTCTGTGAAGAGCTGGGGGTCGAATACCACGTCCTCCCGACCGACATCGGCCAGATCGTCTTTGACGTGCGGCAGGAGCCGAACCCCTGTTCCCTCTGCGCCCGGATGCGCCGGGGAGCGCTGCACGACGCGGCGAAACAGTACGGCTGCAACGTCCTCGCCCTCGGCCACCACTTTGACGACGTGGTCGAGACCTTCCTGATGAACCTGTTTAACGAGGGACGGGTCGGCTGCTTTGCGCCGAAAACCTGGCTTTCCCGCAGGGAACTGTGGATGATCCGCCCGATGGTCTTCGCCCCGGAGGCGGAGGTCCGGCGGGCGGCCGGGCAGCGCGCCCTGCCGGTCGTGAAGAGCAAATGCCCGGCCGACGGCCACACCGCCAGGGAGGACGCGAAAGCCTTCCTGGCGGCCAAGGAGAAGGAGAGCCCCGGGTTTAAGCTGCGGCTGTTCGGGGCGCTCCGGCGGAGCGGCTTCGACGGCTGGGGTTATCCGGATGAAACCGGGCGGGTACGGCCAAAGGACGGCACGCCGGAGGAACTGTAAACCTGTAAAGGGGGATCTTTATGAAAAAACTGTATGACGCGGAGCGCCGGTTCGCGCTCGAGACCCGTTCGTTTATCACGATGTTTCTGGGGATCGTGACCCTGCTGTCGGCGGCCGCCTACCTGATCTACCGCTACCGGAGCGAAAAGGCCTACCGGGAAAAATGGGCGGATTACGACGAGTGCGGGGTCATGTAAAGCGCCCCGCTTGAGAGTGAGAAAGGCTGAAATATTTTTCGGGAGGAAAAATGATATGAAAAAAGGTATGAAGCGGACGCTCTTGGCGTTCACGGTCATGGCGATGCTGGCGTCTGCGGCGGCAGTACCGGCGATGGCTATTGACCCCACCGGGGGGGGCTCGGTAAAGATCCTTTCTGACGGTGAAGACGGAACCGCAAAAGCGGGAAATGTCGCGTCTGTGAATGGGAAAGAATATGCTACATTTGATGCTGCTTTCACGGAGGCTAAGAATGCAACTGGGCCTGTTACGATTGAACTTTTGAGCGATGCAGAGGTGTCTTCCGCTCTTAGTGTATCCGGCTCTAAAAACATCACGATTGATTTGGGTGGGTATACACTTACCAATAACAGTAGGCAGATATCTAATATTAATGACGGCGCCGCTTTAACGCTGGTTAATGGTAGTGTGATATACAATGGTTTAGGCCATGTTACTTATCAGGCTATGCTAGTCTATGCTGGTTCCAGTCTTACGTTGCAGAAAGTAACCTTTTCTACTGATTGTAGTGGATTGCAGGCACGTGGTAAGGCTGCGTCTTTGAATGTGATCGATTCTTCTGTTACTGCCGGTGGTTATGCTGTTGCTACCAATGCGGGCAGCGCCCAGAATCATGGTGTTGTCATGAATCTAAGCGGTTCAACGTTTACGGTCACGCATCCAGGCGGTTGTGCTGTACTGATCAACATTCCCGGTACCTTGAATGTGGATAACTGTGAAATTCATGGAACCCGGCAGGGCGTTGTTGTGCGTTCTGGTACTGCGCGGATTACCGACAGTGTCATTACCTGTTCGGGGGCCGATCAAGATGAGGGTGAATATTTAAATGGGGATTGGGCATCTGGTACCGGTCTTCCTATGGGAGCGTTGATTGTCGGCAACCGTACTACAAATATCACTGCCTATAAAGGCGCAGATTGCACGGTTATCAATTCGACTATCAATTATACGGGAGAGAATATCTATGGCCATGGCGTCTATGTTTATGGCAATGGCACGGCGGCTGGAGAAACCCATTATGCTAACCTGACAATGACAGATACAGATGTTTCCGGCAACGTCTCCTCAAACAACGAATCGACCACTGATCTGAATGGCGTAACCATCCACGGAAACTTCACCTCTGACGCCAAAGCGAAGGTTAACATGGACGGCGGCACAAACGTCACCGGCACGACCTCCGGCGCCAACATCACCAAGACCTACACCGTCTCCTTTGAAGGAATCGGGGAACAGGAATATGCGCCGAACGCGACCTTCCGTATCCCCGAAGCCCCCGCCATCTCCGGCGCATCCGGCTTCCTCGGCTGGAGCGACGGGAAGAAGGTTTATCTCCCGGGCGAGAGCTACACCGTAACCGGCAACGTCACCTTCAAAGCCCTCTTTGAAACCGCCCCCGAGGAGGAACCCTACATCCCCTCCACCCCGATTTCCGACGGCATCCACGAATATTCGCTGGGCAAGATGCTCTACATCGACGGCAAGCGGGTCAAGGGCCTCTACGAATACGAAGGCGCGACCTACTACTTTAACGAACAGGGCTTTATGCAGGCGGAAACCTGGGTGCAGCTGGAAGACGGCTGGTACTATTTCGCCGAAGACGGCAAAATGAAAACCGGCTGGCTCAAGCTCGGCAGCACCTGGTACTACCTCGACCCCGATACCGGCCGGATGTACGATAACGGCCTCGCCACCATCGGCAAATATACCTACTACTTCTACGACTGGGGCGGCATGGCGAACGACTGGTGGTATGAAGCGGAAGACGGCTGGTACTTCTTCGGCGGCGACGGCGCGATGAAGGCGGCCTGTTGGCTCCAGTGGAAAGGCGCGTGGTATTACCTCACCGAGACCGGCAGGATGGCGGTCAACGCCGATATCGGCGGCTACTATGTAAACGCCGACGGCGTCTGGGTCCCGTAAACCCCGTTTATAGGCAAAACAAAACGGCTCTCCAGCAGGAGGGCCGTTTTTGATCGTTTTAGTGGATCAGCGTCAGGATGCTGAGCACCGGCAGCGGCCGGTCGTCTTCCCGGGCGGCGCTCAAAATCCCAAGTATCGCCAGCACCAGGCAGAGGACATACAGGATCCCCCCGGCGATATCCAAAATCGGGATATGGGCCAGGATGCTGGCCACTGTCCAGAGGATAAACAGGTTCAGACCCTGGTTGATATGCCGTTTGACGACCGGGTCGTCCTGCGCCGCGACCAGGGCCACCAGCCAGAGCACCCATATATAGCATAGAATTGAGTAAAGTTTCCGATTGGAAGAAACCACTGTTGACCATTCCTTTCCGTCATAGCTTCATATCCTTATCATACCATGAACCGGCGGATTTGGCAAGGTAAAAGCCCTTAATTTTTGTTTAAATCCGGTATGGTGCCTGCCCGCGCCGGAATTTTATAATTCTTCCAAAATTCCGGCTCTTTTTTTCCAAAAGATAGTCCTTCCGTCCCCTTGACAGAAGGGACGCCGTATGGTATCCTATATCTAGTGGATCATATGACTGACGGACAGTGGAGTACACCACAGGGAGTATGATCGTCGTTTGCCGGCCGTCTGGGCAAGTTTGCCCGGATCGTCGGCTTTTTTCATCTCCGGGCGGCTTTTCACCTTCTTTTTCCCGAAGGGGGGATAACGTGAACGGATTTATCCATTCGATCGAGTCGATGGGGCTGGTGGACGGCCCCGGCATCCGGACGGTGGTCTTCCTCTCCGGCTGCAAGCTCCGCTGCCGCTTCTGCCACAACCCGGATACCTGGGCGGCGGGGCAGGGGGAGGAGACGTCCCCGGAGCAGCTCCTCCAAAAGCTCCTGCGCTTCCAGACCTATTACCGCGCCAGCGGCGGCGGCGTCACCTTTTCGGGGGGCGAGCCGCTGATGCAGCCGGGGTTTCTGAACGAAACTCTCCGGCTCTGCAAAGAGGCCGGTATCCACACCTGCCTCGATACCGCCGGGGTGTCGGACGCGGATGAAGGGACGCTTGCGGGGATCCTCGCGAACACCTCCCTCGTCCTCTTCGACGTCAAGGACTACCGCCCGGACGGGTACCAGGCCCTGACCGGCCAGCCGATCGGCGCTTCCGAAGGGTTTATCGCCCTTGCAGAGCGGATGGGCGTGCCCATCTGGGTGCGGCAGGTGGTCGTCCCCGGGCTGAACGATTCAGACGGGTATATGCAGGGCCTGCGGGAATATGTGGGGAAGATCAGGGGGGTGCAGCGGGTCGAGCTGCTGCCCTACCATCTGCTGGGCGTCCATAAGTATGCGGCGATGGGGATCCCCTACAGCCTGGAGGGGGTCCCGGCGATGGATGCCGCCCGCTGCCAGGCGATGCAGGAAAAATATTTCCCTGCGTCGGCCTGACAAGCACACGCTTCCCAGTCTCCCTCAAGGAGGGAGACTGTTGAGATCGTGCTTGTCTGATAAGTTGTCAAAATCTTAAGCGCTCAGCTATGAGCTGCATTACCCAAAATACGCTTTGCAAACAGGTTAGCCAACAACCGTTACCGTTGAAAGGATGAACCAAATGGATAAGAAAGAACTGTTTAGCACCGCCTGGAAAGGTTTTCACGACGGGCCCTGGGCCGACGGCATCAACGTCCGCAGCTTTATCCAGAGGAACTATACCCTCTACGACGGGGACGATTCCTTCTTAGCCGGCATCAGCCCGAAGACCCGGGCGGTCTGGGACAAGTGCGAGGCGCTGATCGTCGAGGAGATCAAAAAGGGCATCATCGACGTCGAGACGGACATCATCTCCGGCATCGACAACTTCGCCCCCGGCTATATCGACAGGGAGAACGAGGTGATCGTCGGCCTCCAGACCGACGCCCCACTCAAGCGGATCGTCAACCTTTACGGCGGCCTCCGCTGCGCCCAGCAGAGCCTCAAGCAGTACGGCTTTACCCTCAACCCCGATATCGAGACCAAATTCCACGAATACCGCAAGACCCACAACGAAGGGGTCTTTGACGCCTACCCTGAGCGGGTGCGCGCCGCCCGGCACGCGGGGCTTCTGACCGGTCTGCCGGATGCCTACGGCCGCGGCCGGATCATCGGCGACTACAGAAGGGTCGCCCTCTACGGCGTCGACTACCTCCAGGAGCAGAAGCGGCAAGACCTGCGTGAGCTGGACGGCCCGATGACCGACGAGCTGATCCGCCTGCGGGAAGAGGTGAGCGAACAGATCCGGGCGCTGGACAAGATGAAGTCGATGGCGTTAAAATACGGCGTCGATATTTCGAAACCCGCTGCGAACGCCCAGCAGGCGGTCCAGTACCTCTATATGGCCTACCTCGCCGGCATCAAGGAGAACAACGGCGCCGCCACCTCCCTCGGCCGCACCTCCACCTTCCTGGATATCTATATCGAGCGGGACCTGGAAAACGGCACCCTCACCGAAGAAGCGGCCCAGGAGCTGATCGACCAGTTTATCATCAAGCTGCGGCTGGTCCGCCACCTGCGGACGCCGGAATACAACGAGCTGTTCGGCGGCGACCCCACCTGGGTCACCGAGTCGATCGGCGGCGTCGGCGTAAACGGCAAGCCGCTGGTCACCAAGAACTCCTTCCGCTACCTCCATACGCTGACCAACCTCGGCACCGCCCCCGAGCCCAACCTGACCGTCCTCTGGAGCGAGAAGCTGCCGGAAAACTTCAAGCGCTACTGCGCCAAAATGAGCATCGCCACCGACTCGATCCAGTATGAGAACGACGACATCATGCGCCCGGTCTACGGCGACGATTACGCGATCGCCTGCTGCGTCTCGGCAATGACGGTCGGCAAGCAGATGCAGTTCTTCGGCGCGCGGGCCAACGTCGCCAAATCCCTCCTGTACGCGATCAACGGCGGCGTCGACGAATTGAAGGCGACCAAAGTCGTCCCCGGCATCCAGCCGATCACCGACGATGTGCTGGACTATGAGAAGGTGCTGGCCAACTACAAGAAGGTCCTCTCCTACGTCGCCGGGCTGTATGCCGATGCGATCAACATCATCCACTATATGCATGACAAGTATGCCTATGAGGCCTCTCAGATGGCGCTGCACGACACCCGGGTCGAACGGCTGACCGCTTTCGGCATCGCGGGGCTGTCGGTCGCGGCGGATTCGCTGTCGGCCGTCAAGTACGCGAAGGTGCGGCCGATCCGCAACGCCGCCGGCATCGCCGTCGACTTCTCGGTCAAGGGCGATTTCCCGAAGTATGGCAACGACGACGACCGGGTCGACAGCCTGGCGGTCGAGCTGGTGACCTACTTCTCCTCCGAACTGAAAAAGCACCCCCTCTACCGGAACGCGAAGCACACCCTCTCGGCCCTGACCATCACCAGTAACGTCATGTACGGCAAAAAGACCGGCCCGACCCCCGACGGCCGCAAGGTGGGCGAACCGCTGGCCCCCGGCGCCAACCCGATGCACGGCCGGGACGCAAACGGCGCGCTGGCGTCGCTCAATTCGGTCGCGAAGATCCCCTACCGCAGCGTCTGCCAGGACGGGGTCTCCAACACCTTCTCGATCGTCCCGACGGCGCTGGGCAAGGACGAGGCCCAGCGGGAAAATAACCTGGTCGCCATCCTCGACGGCTACTTCGCCCAGGGGGCCCACCACCTCAATGTCAACGTCTTAAACCGCGAACTGCTGATCGACGCGATGGACCACCCGGAGAAGTACCCGACCCTGACCATCCGGGTTTCCGGGTACGCGGTCAATTTCAACCGCCTTTCGAGAGAGCAGCAGCTGGAGGTCATCAGCCGCACCTTCCACGAGAGTATGTAAGGATATGAGCCCGCCTGACAGGGCGTGAAAAAACCTCCCCGGAAAAGCCTGCGGAAGGCTTTCCGGGGAGGTTTTTGTCTATGGAGCGTGCGGATGAAGAGGTTGCCAGCTCCCGCGGGAAAGGTTCCGCAAGCGCATAATTTTCTTCGATCATCCGGTCGATATCGCCGTCCGGGGAGATGCAGAAAATGATGACCTCCCTTTTAGTCCGGCAAGATTTCAACTTCAGCAAAAATCATGTCAATTGCCTTTTGCAGCAGATCTTTTGGAAGCTGTTCTACAATATGATAGCTCCTTGCCCGCAGATCCAGGGATTTCAGATGCTCACACAGGATAACGCCTGTTGTAGCCGTGCGATCGTCCAGCGGAAGATGAAGGGGAAACCTGTTGTTTGTATTGGTAATAGGACAAACAATAGCCAGATTGGTTTTCTGGTTAAAGAAGTTGTTGCTGACGACAAGAGCGGGACGATATCCAGCCTGTTCATGTCCCGCCTGCGGGTTGAAGTTGACCTTAATGATATCGCCCTGTCTTACCATACTTCCTCCCCGACGGGCTTGCCCCAGTCTACTTCTTCCGAGGTATAGCCGTCTTCAAACCCTGCAAAGAGTTCTACAATGTTTTTTCTTTTTTCCGCCTTCTGCAAAATGACTTTATCATTCTCAACGGAAAGGAGCAGAGGCTCATTGTTGGCCCAATTCATGGTTTCCATGATGGTTTTGGGGATCCGAACGCCCTGGCTGTTGCCCCATTTCTGAATGGTTGTAATCACGATACATTCCCCCTCTAGTATATACTTAGTATATACCAATATGCGGTAAATGTCAAGTGGATTTCAGCAAACGGATTTTCCATGGTTGTATACGCACAAACAGCTCCCCGCCTTTTATACGCGGGGAGCTGTTTAATGTCCGTTTACTTCTTCATCCGCACCGGCAAAATCACCGCCGACGGGTATTCCCGCCCGCAGTAGACGGTCTGGTTCGCGACGTCCACCTCCCCGTGGAGCGACCAGGGGCCTTCTTTATTCGGGTGGACGGCGTACTGGGGGAAGTCGGAGGAGCTGATGTCCAGCCGCAGCCGGCTGCCGGCCTTTAGCAGCCAGACGAT
>CALXKG010000021.1 GCA_944388825.1 uncultured Clostridia bacterium
TGGTCATAGCTTCGGTCTGGTCGTGGGTAACGTAGATGAAGGTGGTGCCGAGGCGGAGGTGGAGCTTGGACAGCTCGGTTCTCATCTGGGCACGGAGCTTCGCGTCCAGGTTGGACAGCGGTTCGTCAAGCAGGAAGACCTGGGGTTCACGGACGATCGCACGGCCCAGCGCAACACGCTGACGCTGACCGCCGGACAGAGCCTTCGGCTTACGGTCGAGCAGGTGGGTGATGTCGAGGATGCGGGCGGCTTCTTCAACGCGCTTTTTGATCTCTTCCTTCGGGGTCTTGCGCAGCTTCAGGCCGAACGCCATGTTGTCGAAAACGGTCATGTGGGGGTACAGCGCGTAGTTCTGGAAGACCATCGCGATGTCGCGGTCCTTCGGGGCGACGTCGTTGACCAGGCGGTCGCCGATGTACAGTTCGCCCTCGGAAATTTCTTCCAGGCCGGCGATCATACGCAGGGTGGTGGACTTACCGCAGCCGGAAGGGCCGACCAGGACGATGAATTCCTTGTCCTGAATTTCCAGGCAGAAGTCGGAAACAGCGGTGACGCCGCCGGAATATTTCTTATAAATGTTTTTCAGCGAAAGACTTGCCATGATGAAAAAACCTCCTAATTTCGTGTGGAACGATTTCCGTTGAATGTAGTATAGCAAATTTTTCGATTTCTGCCTAGACTTTTATTAGCCAAAGTTTAAATTTCCTGTTTGTATACTTTGTCTAATCCAAAATCGAACCTCCCCGAATTCTGTAAAATCAGGCGATTTCAGGAGATCTCACCATGCTACATGCAAAAATCAGCTGAATTCAGACGTTTTTCATGTTAAACTCCCGATTTTACCAGGCGGATTGTCCGAAACCCATCTAAAAAGGTTACTTTTGTGCTATTTTCTATTCGTTTTATACAGAACTGAACACCCCGATTTGGACAAAATATACTGTCAATCCGGCAGGCCGGTTTTTATGCAAAAAAGAGAAAATCGGGAATTCTCACCTGATAAGCCGGGCAAGGCATCTTTCCAGCCAGGCCGGGTCCCCCCTCTGCCAGCCGCAGATGGCCGGGTAGAGGTAGGCAAAACCCGGGTAGGGCGCGGCGGCGGCGGCCCGCTCCAGAAACGCCGGGCGGGATACCCGTACCCCGGCCCGCCGGAACGCTTCCCAGCAGGCGTCAAGCCCTTCCCCGTCCAGCACCCCCGCAAGGTCGGCGAACAGCGGCCCGTACCGGCAAAAGCCCCAGTCGATGATGCAGGGCCTGCCCTTCCGGGCCCGGATGTGCCGCCCCTCGGGCGAGGCAAGGTCGCCGTGGGTGAGGGTATTCCACTCCCCTTCCGCATACAGCGCCGCCATGTCCCGGCAGAACCGCTCCGCGGCCCGCCGGAGCGCCGGCAGCCTCGCCCCGTATTCCGCGCCAAACCGGCCGTCCGAACGGCACAGGGCGGCGAAGTGGCCGACCGACAGGCGGCAGGTGAGATTTTCCCAGTAATCCCTGTCTGCCGGCGGCATAAACGGCATCTCTTCCCCCTTCCCCAGGTTGTCCAGGTGGAGGGAAGCAAGGGCCTCCGCCGTCTGCCGCTGCCAGCCGGACGCGGGCAGCGGCTCCGGGCGGATATCCTCCATCAAAAGCCACTCCCCGTCTTCCGCCGCCGCGGGGACATATCCCCGTCCCTGCCGGTAAAGCCGCACGGCCGCCAGCCGTTCCGCCGCCCCGCACCGTTTGGCGACAAAGCTGCCCTGCGCCCCGCCCGCAAACGTCACCTGTACCCGGCAGAGCGCCGCCCCCGAGTACCCCTGTTCATCCGCCCCCATCGGGACGGCCACGGCCGCCGTGACCGCCGGCAGGCCCATCGGCGCCGCGAGCGCCCCCGCCAGTGTCCGAAAATCCATATCCATCCGCAGAACCCCCTTTTCCGGGACGCCGCCTGTCATAGAAAATTCGCAAAATATGCGGCATCTCCGGTTGATTTTTGCCGGAAGAGTTGGTATAATTGAACAATCGGGCGGCCTCCCGCCCGGAAATGCAAATGCAGATATCCGCCGTCGGCGGAGGAAGGTGAAGATAAGGTTGGCTAAGAAAAAACGGCGGCTCACCGAACAGGAGCTCCGCCAGAAGGAAATGAAGGAGCTCATCGAGCTGAAAAAGATGCGCCAGGCGGCGCAGGAGGGGCGGGAACTTCCAGAAGACGAAGGGCTCCACTTTGAAAAAGAAGAGGTGCTCGTCCCCAAAACTTTTGCCCAGAAATGGAAAAACTACTGGTACCATTACAAGGGCGCAACCTGGCTGACCGTCTTTCTGGTGGTCGTCGGGGTGTGGTTTTTCTACGATATGTTCTTTGCGCCGAAGGCGGACCTGTCGATCGGCGTCTCGACCTACACCGGCGTCAGCTACTTCACGGACGATATTTCCGAAGACCTCGCCGCCTACGCCAAAGATTACGACGGCGACGGGCAGGTCATCGTCTCGGCCAGCGAAAGCTATTTCAGCATGGACGACGCCGAAATGGTCAGCGCCTATTACCAGAAGTTCATCGCCGAAGTATCCGGCGGGGCGGAACTGGTCTTTATCCTGGACGACTTTACCTACGACCTGATCTCTGAAAACAGCGGGGGATCGTCGATGTTCATCGATTTCGGCGCCCTCTATCCGGACGTCGGGTATATCGAATACGACAAGATCGACATCACCGAACACCCGCTGGGGAAAGCCTGGCACCTGGAAAGCCTGGGCGCGACCGAGCTGGAGGGATACGGCGACCGGCGGTATTACCTCTGCGTCCGGTACCTGGGAAACTCCGCCAAGGATAACGACGCAAACCGGGAAGAGCTGGCCAACGCGCTGGACTTTGTCAACAACATCGTCTCCGCCACCAACCCGGAATATGAGGGGAACCAGCCCTATTACGACGCCGATTACGACATCGAGCATAAAAACTGAATCCAAAAGCCGCCCTGCCCGTAACAAGGCAGGGCGGCTTTTTTAGAGAATGAATAACGAATAATGAA
>CALXKG010000022.1 GCA_944388825.1 uncultured Clostridia bacterium
GGCCCGCAAACAATTTTCTAAGGGCTTGCGTAGCAAGACCGGTGTGCAACAGCACCCAAAATATACTTTTAAAATAACCGATGGCAATCGTATAAAAAGGAGAAATGCACCATGAAACATAAAGTCGGCCTGATCGGCTGCGGCGGTATCGCAAACCAGAAGCACCTGCCCGCCCTCAAAAACGCCTCCGACCGGGTGGAGATCGTCGCCTTCTGCGACCTGATCCCCGAGCGGGCGGAAAAGGCCGCCCGGGAATACGGCGCGCCGGGGGCGTTGGTCTGCACCGATTACCGGGCGCTGCTGGCCCGGCCGGAGATCGAGATCGTCTATGTCCTGACTCCCAACGTCTCCCACTGTGAGCTGTCGGTGGCGGCGCTGGAAGCGGGCAAGCACGTCCTCTGCGAAAAGCCGATGGCGGCCAGCACCGCCGACGCCCGGAAGATGCTGGACGCCTACCATAAGAGCGGGAAGCTCCTGACCATCGGCTACCAGAACCGGTTCCGCCCCGACTCGCTGGCGCTGAAAAAGCTCTGCGAAGAGGGGGAGCTGGGGGAGATCTACTACGCCAACGCCCACGCCCTCCGGCGGCGGGGGGTGCCTACCTGGGGCGTTTTCACCGATAAGGAGAAACAGGGCGGCGGGCCGCTCATTGACATCGCGACCCACTCCCTCGACCTGACCCTCTGGTTTATGGACAATTACGAGCCGGCCACCGTCACCGGTTCCGCCTTCTATAAGCTGGGCCGTACCCTCCGGCCCGGCAGCCAGGGCAACGGCATGGGCCCCTGGGACCCGGACAAGTTTGAGGTGGAGGACGCCGCCTTCGGGTTTGTGACGATGAAGGACGGGTCGCTGATCACGATCGACTCCTCCTGGATCTTAAACTCGACCGAGGAGCGGTGCGCTTCCAGCTACCTCTTCGGCACCAAGGCGGGCGCCGAGCTGACCGGCGTCGGCGGGGCGAACAACGAAAAGCTCTACCTCAACACCGTTATGGCCAACAAGCAGGTCAAGATCGACGTCGATACCGCTGCCGGCGGGGTCGACTTCTTCCCCGGCAGGAAGATGGACGCCAAGGATGTCGAGTGCGCCGTCTGGCTGGACGCGGTCGAGGGCAAGCGGGAGCTGGTGGTCAAGCCGGAACAGGCCTTTGTCGTCACGAAGATCTTAGACGCGATCTATCAGTCCGCTGAAACCGGCCGGCAGGTCGTGTTCGACTGATATTGGCGTATATCCATCCTTTTAAAGCGGGGCCGCTTTCCTTTTGCCGGGAATGCGGCCCCGCTTTGGTATTTTGGCAGCCCTCCTAAAAATCCGGGCCGTAAGATGCGAAAGTTTTCCTTTTTTCGGGCAGGGGTGTAAAGCAAACCCCTTGACAGCGGAGCGGAAAGGCGCTATAATACCATCTGTAAAGCAGAAAGGTTGACAGCGGGCGGAAGGGGGATACCGTATGGCGGATAAAAACCTGCGGATATCGGTCCTGCTCGACCACTACGGCGGGATGCTGACCGATAAACAGCGGGAAGTTATCGACCTGTATTATAACGACGACCTCTCTCTTGCCGAGATCGCCGAGCAGGAGGGGATCACCCGCCAGGGCGTCCGCGACAACATCAAGCGGGGCGAAGGGCAGCTGATCGAGATGGAGCAGAAGCTCCACGCCGCCGCCCGGTTTGAAAAGCTCTCGGCGCTGGCCGCCGAGGCGGACGAGACCCTTGCGGGGATCGAGGCGGACTACGCGGAACGCCGCCTTGTCTCCAGCGCCCGGAAGGTGCACGCCCTCCGGCAGAAGCTCGCCCGGTTTCTCGACGACTATTTCCAGGAGTAAACCTGTCTGCATCATTTTTTCGGGAGGGATACGATGGCCTTTGAAAGCCTGTCCGACAAGCTCTCCGCGGCCTTTAAGCGGCTGCGCGCGAAGGGTAAGCTGAGCGAAAGCGACATCAAGGACGCAATGCGGGAGGTCAAGCTGGCCCTCCTGGAGGCGGACGTCAACTACAAGGTGGTCAAGGACTTTGTGAAGACCGTTTCGGAACGGGCGGCCGGGCAGGAAGTACTCGAAAGCCTGACCCCGGCCCAGCAGGTCATTAAGATCGTCAACGAGGAGCTGACCGCCCTGATGGGCGGGGAGAACGCCCGGATCGAATTCGCGCCCAAGCCCCCCACCGTCATCCTGATGTGCGGCCTTCAGGGCAGCGGCAAGACCACCCACGCCGCCAAGCTGGCCAAATACTTCAAGGATAAAGAGGGCTGCCGCCCGCTGCTGGTCGCCTGCGACGTCTATCGCCCGGCCGCGATCGAGCAGCTGCAGATCGTCGGCGAACGGGCTGGGGCCAAGGTCTTCGAGATGGGGCAGGGAGACCCGGTCGCCATCGCGAAGGAGGGCCTCCGCTACGCCCGCGACCACGGCTACGACCTGGTCATCGTCGACACCGCCGGCCGGCTCCATATCGACGAAACGCTGATGGACGAATTAAAGCGCATCGAGGCGGCCGTAAGCCCGAACGAGATCCTTCTGGTCGTCGACTCGATGACCGGCCAGGACGCCGTCACCGTCGCCGATACCTTCAATAAAGCCCTGCCGGTCACCGGCATCATCCTGACCAAGCTGGACTCGGACACCCGCGGCGGCGCCGCCATTTCGGTCAAGCAGGTCACCGGCAAGCCGATCAAGTTCTCCGGCACCGGCGAAAAGCTGGACGACCTCGAGCCCTTCCATCCGGGGCGGATGGCCTCCCGCATCCTCGGGATGGGGGACGTGCTCACGCTGATCGAAAAGGCGCAGGAGTCGGTCGACGAAAAAGAGGCCGAAAAGCTCGCCCGCAAGATGGCGCAGAACAGCTTTGATATGAACGACCTGCTGGAACAGATGCAGCAGATCAAGAAGATGGGCTCGGTCCGGTCGATCGTGTCGATGCTGCCCGGCGCCGCCGGCAAGATCACCGACGAAAACATCGAGCAGGGGGACAGGCAGCTGAAGATCATCGAGGCGATGATCCAGTCGATGACCCCGAAGGAGCGGGCGAACCCCTCGGTCATCAACCCCTCCCGCAAGCGGCGGATCGCCGCCGGTTCCGGGACAAGGGTCGAGGACGTCAACCGGCTGCTCCGGCAGTTCGAGCAGATGAAGCAGATGATGAAAAAGATGGGCGGGTTCGGCAAAAAAGGCTTGAAACGCCGGATGAAGTTCCCGCCGCTGAAAATGTGATCATACTGGTCAGGATATCCCGGCAGTATATCAAATAAATCTACCTTTATATATCTTAGGAGGAAATGTACCATGGCAGTTAAAATCAGACTCCGCAGAATGGGCGCGAAGAAGGCCCCCTTCTACCGCATCGTCGTCGCCGACTCCCGTTACCCCCGTGACGGCCGCTTCATCGAAGAGATCGGCACCTACGATCCCACCCGTAACCCCAGCGCGATCAATGTCGACCTGGAAAAAGCCAACAAGTGGATCGCCACCGGCGCCCAGCCGACCGACACCGTCAAGAAGATCCTCAAGATCGCCGCTGAGAAATAAGACGCTCTCGCCGCATTTTCACCCCACTGCCGCCGGGGTGCCAGCGGCGGCGGACAGAAAGGCGGTCACGCGCCTATGTCCCCTGTAACGGAAAAGAGGAATGAAAATGGAAGAATTACTGGTTGCGCTGGCCCGCGGGCTGGTGGAAGACAAGGATTCGGTCAAGGTAACGGTCGACTCGCCCGCCGAGGACGGCACCGTCGTCTATCACTTAAGCGTCGCCCCCGCGGATATGGGCCGGGTCATCGGCAAGCAGGGGCGGATTGCCAAGGCGATCCGCGTCGTCATGCGTTCGGCTGCCCAGCAGAACGGCAGCAAGGTTATGGTCGAGATCGACTAAACGGCAGATCGGAGCGTGCCTGCGGGCGCGCTCTTTTTTGTTGTCTAATGTCAACAAGCGGGAATAGCTGGAAATGAGATACCCGCCAAACTTATTGGATTTATATTGACAATTTTAAAGTTCCCTTTTATACTGGTGTTAGAAACAGCAAGGGGAGGGGAACATATGAAAAAGGCTTTTATCCTACTGGCGGCTTTTCTCTGCCTGTGTCTCTCCGGGTGCGCGCCGGCGGCTGACATACAGGAGCCTTCTCAGCCTTCATCGGGGGCGCCGGCTTCTGTAGATGTTTCTGGCAGGGCGGAAGCTCCGGAATCCGCGCCTGTGCCGGGGCTTTCAGATCCTTCCCGAATCGCGGAAATTCTGGAGGAAGCCTGTGCCGTCGTGGACGATGGGACATTTTACGCTGCGGTTGTGGATTGTTACAGCGACACCCATCTGACGGAAATGACGGTACGGCTCGGCCGATTGGACGGGGAACCGGCAGACGATGATTATACGCCGGTCGGGGAACTGACCGAACCTGATTTTTACAGCGGTTTGTTTGACGAAGTGGCTAAAGGGAAGTATGGAGACAGTTCCTGGTATGAAGACGGCGCTTATTTCATCCGCTACCGTGTCTATACGAGGCCGGCACATACGGAGATTTCCCTTTCTTATGCAGAAGTCGATTGGACACCCGTTGAACTGACCCTTACCTTTAAGCCGGAGCCTGCCCCGCGCAAAACCGCCGGGGAGATGAAATTTGACGATGGGATGGAGGTGGATTCGGCGCTGGCTGCCGGGCGGAGCGGGATCGTTACCTTTTACCTGCCCGAATCACAGGCCGTCACCCGTGAGACGGATGAAAACGGGAATATCCATACAAGCCGGGGATTGATCCCGGTCAGCCTGTCCATTTTAGATGCGGACGGCGGGGTCCTCTGCGAGAAGGAAGGCAGCATCGGTTCAACCGGCAATGACCGGGAAGCGGAAGGCTATTATAAATATGCCTTCCACTTCTTCTTCGACGAAGACGACCCGCTGCCGCTGGACGAAGCCGCCTCTATCGTCCTAAACGGCAACGAGATCCCGCTGACCCCGTATCCTGAATAAAAGGCCGGAGCGTGCCCAGAAACGCGCCTCTTCAAAGCAAGCCCCCGGGCGTTCCCAATCGGGAACCCGCCGGGGGTTTGCTTTTGTCACATCAGGCCGTCCATAATGGTCAGTATCGCCTTTTTCTGTTCCGCTTTCAACTTGCCCCATTTTTCCACCAGCGCCGCCTGTTCCTGCGTCAGCGGGTAGAAGGACTCATGCTCTGCGTCGGTGAAGAACTGCGCCAGGCTGATGCCCAGAGCGCCGCAGAGCTGTGCCAGCGTGCTGACGCTGGGCGAGGTCCCGTTCAGGATATTGCGGATGGTAGTCGGCGGCATATTGGACATTTTGGCTAATTGATAGTTGCTGATTCCCTGCTCCCGCATGATCTGCCGGAGCCGCGTTTTTACATCCAAGGGTATCCTCCGTCGGTTGGTGTATTTTTCTCCATTCATTGTAGTATATTTTTGGCCGCTATATGGCACTTAATATAGTTGTAAATATGTCAAAATATGGTATAATCAGAAAAAGGGGGTGTTTACATGGAGGAAAAAGGATATAAGGCGGCATATCTGCGGCTTTTTAACCGGGTGACGGATCTGATTGAAAAGCTGGAGGCGGAAGGAAGCGGTTCCTATGCCATTGAGACGCTGAAAGACGCCCAGCGGGAAGCGGAGGAAATTTTTATCCGGTCGGGGAAACCCGAGACGCAGCTGTTCACAAAAAATTTACAATAATCCCTGCAAAAGCCCTTGCCAAGGGGCTTTTCCTTTGCTATAATACTACTTGCGTGACTGCAACAAAGATATGCGATGAAGCGGGAGGTTGCTGCTGTGGGCAGGTAATTTCCGCCGAGTATGTCCGATTTCAA
>CALXKG010000023.1 GCA_944388825.1 uncultured Clostridia bacterium
CGGTCGACACTTGTCCCGATCAAGGTATTTTTTCCGCCGTACATGCCGCCGGAAAAAATGTGATTTAATTTTTGTGCGTATCGAAAAGTCGATTTTCTATTTCTACAGGACTTTATCGACAAGCTAAGGCGTCCCGTGAAGCAGGACGCCTGTTTTTTCGCGCTTATGCGGCCGGATCAGCATTTTTTGACAAACAGCGCGCGGATGGCGTTTAAAACCGCCAGGATCATGACCCCGACATCGGCGAAGACCGCCAGCCACATATTCGCCATCCCCAGCGCCACCAGCAGGAGACAGGCGAGTTTGATCCCGATCGCGAAGACGATGTTCTGGTAGACGATCCGCAGGCACTTGCGGGAGATCCGGATCGCTTTTGCGATCTTCATCGGGTCGTCGTCCATCAGCACAACGTCCGCCGCCTCGATCGCCGCGTCGGAACCCATCGCCCCCATCGCGATGCCGATGTCCGCCCGGCTGAGGACCGGCGCGTCGTTGATGCCGTCGCCCACAAAGGCGAGTTTGGCTTTCCCCGGGCTGTCCCGCAGCAGCTGTTCGACCTTCTCGACCTTGTCCCCCGGCAGCAGGCCGCTGTACACCTCGTCGATGCCAAGGGCGGCGGCCACCTGGCCGGCGGGTTTGCCGGCGTCGCCGGTCAGCATGACCGTCTTCTGGATGCCGGACGCCTTCAGCGCCTGGATGGCCGCTCCGGCGTTCGGCTTGACGGCGTCCGAAATGACGATATGGCCCATATACGCCCCGTCGGCTGCGAGATGGATGATGGTGCCGGCCGAATGGCAGGGGATGTACCGGATGCCCAGCATATCCATCAGCTTATCGTTGCCGGCGGCGATCCGGCGGCCGTCCACCCGGGCGGTGACGCCTTTGCCGGCGATCTCCCGGATATCCGAGACGCGGGCGCGGTCGATCTCCCTCCCGTACGCCCGCCGGAGGCTTTTGCTGATCGGGTGGGAGGAGGCGCTTTCGGCCAGCGCCGCGTATTCCAGCAGCTTTTCGTCCTCCAGCTTGTTGTGGTGGATGCCGCTTACCTCGAAGACGCCGCGGGTCAGGGTGCCGGTCTTGTCGAAGACGACCGTTTTAGTCCGGGAAAGGGTCTCTAAATAGTTGGAGCCTTTGATGAGCACCCCTTCCTTACTGGCCCCGCCGATGCCGGCGAAGAAGGAGAGGGGGATCGAGATGACCAGCGCGCAGGGGCAGCTGGCGACCAGGAAGGTGAGCGCCCGGTAAACCCAGGTCTCCCACATCGCCCCCTGTCCCGCCAGCAGCAGGGCGATGGGCGGCAGCACCGCCAGCGCCAGCGCCGCAAGGCAAACGGCGGGGGTGTAGATGCGGGCAAACCGGGAGATGAAGTCCTCCGATTTGGATTTGCGGGAGGCGGCGTTTTCGACCAGGTCGAGGATTTTGGAGACGGTCGATTCGCCGAATTCTCGGGTGGTTCTGATCCGGAGCAGACCGGTCATGTTGATGCAGCCGCTGACTACCTCGTCCCCCGCGCCGACCTCCCGGGGGAGGCTCTCGCCGGTCAGGGCGGCGGTGTTGAGGGCGGAGGCGCCTTCCAGGACGACCCCGTCGATCGGCACTTTCTCGCCCGGCCGGACGACGATGACGCTGCCGGGTTCGACTTCATCCGGGTCGGCCTTCCGGAGCTTCCCGTCCGTCTCGACATTCGCGTAGTCGGGACGGATGTCCATCAGGTCGCTGATGCTGCGGCGGCTCTTGCCGACGGCGTAGGACTGGAACCACTCGCCCACCTGGTAGAAGAGCATGACGGCGATCGACTCGAGGTAGTCGCCGTTTTCATAGACCGCCAGCGCCAGCGCGCCCATCGTCGCCACCGCCATCAGGAAGTTTTCGTCGAAGACCTGCCCGCGGCGGATGCCCCTGGCGGCTTTTTTGAGGATGTCATAGCCGATCACCATGTAGTCGGCCAGGTAAAAGCCCAGCCGCACCCACCGCCCGGCCGGCCCGAGCCGGTCAAACAGCGGCGCTCCGGCCGCCTGTAGGAGCAGCAGCAGCGCCGACGCCGCGAAGATCCGCCCGAGCATCACCTTTTGTTTGCGGGTCATGCCGCTCTCTTTCCGCGCGCCGGTAAGCCGAAGGACGATGGCGAGGACCGCCACGGCGGCCAGCAGCGCCAGTTCAATGATTTCCTGCATCCGGGATCATCCCCATTCTATTTCATAATTGCACAATCGTTTATTTATCTGGCGATAAAACCGGCCGGCGGCGCCGCCGGCCGTATATCCGTTTCCGGGGAGGGTCACAGGAAGATTTCGCAGTCGTCCTCGACCTTTTTGCAGTTTTTGCGCACCTGCTGCATAACCGCCGCCGGGTCCTGCCCTTCGTCGAATTCGACGTGCATCTTGAGGGTCATAAAGCTGACGGTCGCGTCCTTGACGCCAGGGGTCTTTCTGGCGGCCTGTTCCATCTTGTTGGCACAGTTGGCGCAGTCGACGTCGATCTTGTATACCTTTTTCATACTGGAAGGCTCCTTTCGGGCTGGGATAGCTTTACGATTAAGCTATCGTTGAATCGTTGACTCCATTATAGCGCCGAAACTGCCCCCTGTCAAGGGGGATAGGGCAAAAAGTCTGATTTGCATAAAGCCGGCTGAAAAGGCGGGCAAACTGGTAAACCCGCAGAATTTTTTCCGGACGCTTTACTCTTTGCCCTTTTTATTCTATAATAAGGGTGAGAAAAATCCGGTTGATGCAGCTGCCGGGGCGGTTCCCGGCGGCCTCAAGGAAAGGATGTTTATATGGAAAACCAGAAAGTGATCGTGCTCGACTTCGGCGGGCAGTATAACCAGCTGATCGCAAGGCGGGTGCGGGAGTGTAATGTTTATTGCGAAGTGCTTCCCTACACCACCCCGCTGGAAAAGCTGAAGGCGGAAAACCCGATCGGCATCATCTTTACCGGCGGCCCGGGCAGCGTCTATCTGGAGGACGCGCCCCATTACGACCCGGCGATTTTTGAGATGGGGGTGCCGATCCTCGGCATCTGCTATGGCTGCCAGCTGATGGCCTACACCCTCGGCGGCGAAGTCACCGAGGCGCAGGACGATTCCGCCCGCGAGTACGGTAAGACCGAGACCTGGTTCGACACCGGCTGCAAGCTGTTTAAGGGCCTCCCCGAAAAGGGCATCACCTGGATGAGCCACGGGGATTATATGGCCAAAGTCCCGGAAGGGTTTGCGCTGACCGCCCATTCGGCCGCCTGCCCCAACGTCGCGATCGCCGACGAGAAGCGGGGGTTCTACGGCGTCCAGTACCATCCGGAGGTAAACCACACCGAAAACGGCGTCCAGATGATCCGCAATTTCCTTTATGAGGTCTGCGGGGCGAAGGGCGACTGGACGATGGGCGACTACCTGAAAACCGCCGTCCAGCAGATCCGGGAAAAGGTCGGGGACGGCAAGGTGCTGCTGGCGCTGTCGGGCGGCGTCGATTCGTCGGTCGCGGCGGCGCTGCTGGCCAGGGCCGTCGGGCCGCAGCTGACCTGCATTTTCGTCGACCACGGCCTGCTGCGCAAAAACGAGGGGGACGAGGTCGAGGCGATCTTCAGCACCAGGGGCATCAACTTTATCCGGGTGGACGCCGAAAAGCGGTTCCTCGATAAGCTCGCCGGCGTCACCGAGCCGGAGCGCAAGCGGAAGATCATCGGCGAGGAATTTATCCGGGTGTTTGAGGACGAGGCTAAAAAGATCGGCAAGGTCGACTACCTGGTCCAGGGGACCATCTACCCCGACGTCATCGAGTCGGGCACCGGTGACGCCGCCGTCATCAAGAGCCACCACAACGTCGGCGGGCTGCCGGACTATGTCGACTTTAAGGAGATCATCGAGCCGCTGCGGCTGCTCTTCAAGGACGAGGTGCGGCAGCTGGGCCGGGAACTGGAGCTGCCGGAATACCTGGTCATGCGCCAGCCCTTCCCGGGCCCCGGCCTCGCCATCCGGGGGATCGGTGAGATCACCAAGGAAAAGCTGGAGATCCTGCGGGACGCCGATTTCATCTTCCGGGACGAGATCGCGAAAGCCGGGCTGGAGTACTCGATCAACCAGTATTTTGCGGTGCTGACCAATATGCGGTCGGTCGGCGTCATGGGCGACGGCCGGACTTACGACTATACCCTCGCCCTCCGCGGCGTCACCACGACCGATTTCATGACCGCCGACTGGGCGCGGATCCCGTATGAAGTGCTGGATAAGGTGTCGGTCCGGATCGTCAACGAGGTCAGGTCGATCAACCGGGTGGTTTATGATATCACCAGCAAGCCGCCGGCAACGATTGAGTGGGAATAAAACCATCAAATTTCTGCGTGAATTGAGGCTTTGTGATGAAGGGCAGAATTAAAATGTACAACAGCAGCCGCGGCTTCGGTTTTATAGCTGCTGAAGACGAAAACGATTACTTCTTCCATATCTCTGATGTGAAAACCATCGTTGATATTGCCAGAGGTATGCTTGTTACCTTTGAAAAAGCCACAGGCCCCAAGGGGCCTGTGGCAAAAGAAATCCGGGTTACATCGGTTCCTGTAAACCAACCTGAATTTCTGGCTATAGGTAATACAAGAATCAAAATTCGAAACATTAAAAATTATGAAATTACGACTTTAGGGAATTTTGATCCTAATATTTATTTATTTTCAGGCAAACGCGGGAATAACGGGAATAAGCGGTGTCTTGTTATAAGTACATATAACGACCAATTCGCCTGGTCTGAAGACAATATCGATGTTGATGAAGAGTTTGAAAGAGTCGATAAAATATTAAACGGCGGGCAATCTGAAAATTTTTGACAACAAATACCAGTTTCCTCTCTTTATGGAGGAAACTGGTAACTGCATAAAAGGAATGATTAAAGTGAAATTTAACGACAAAGAAAAAGAAAATCTGTCAAAACAACTTCTTGAAATAATTAATAAAATGCCGCCGTCTGATGAAAACGGATGGATCAATCTAGCAGATTTAGGTACGCCTTTGTCTATGGAAGGCATAGAGTATAAAAAGTACGGCTATCCAAAACTCAGTCAATTCATAAATAACTTTAATGATATCT
>CALXKG010000024.1 GCA_944388825.1 uncultured Clostridia bacterium
TCGCTCATCGGTTTTGTTTGCCAGCCGTACGGCATGGCTGGCATTTTCTCCTGCGGAGAAAATCACAAAACTCGACTCGGGGAGGGAGCCTTTTAGGTAGTGCGTTTCCATCAAGCTGTTATGGCAACCAAGCACTATTGCGGAAAGGAAATCAGATTATGCGTTCAGTCACCATCGCAGCCATCCAGATGGCCTGCTCCCCCCGCCGGAAAGACAACATCGAAAAGGCGGTCTCCCTCGTCCGGGAGGCGGCCGGCAAAGGCGGGCAGGTGATCCTGCTGCCCGAGCTGTTCGAGACCCCCTACTTCTGCCAGGAGCGGAATTACGAATACTACCGCCTCGCGACCCCCCTCTCCGAAAACCCGGCGGTCAAGGCGCTGCGGGAGGAAGCGAGACGGCTGCGGGTGGTGCTGCCGGTCAGCTTTTTCGAAGCGGCGGGGCAGACCAACTTCAACTCGGTCGCGATGATCGACGCGGACGGTGAGATCCGCGGCCTCTACCGCAAGACCCACATCCCGGACGACCACTTCTACCAGGAAAAGTTCTACTTCACCCCCGGCGACACCGGCTTTAAGGTCTTCGACACCGCCTACGGCAAAGTGGGCTGCGGCATCTGCTGGGACCAGTGGTTCCCCGAGTCGGCCCGGGAGATGGCGCTGAAAGGCGCGGAGATGCTCCTCTACCCCACCGCCATCGGCAGCGAGCCGATCCTCGGCGTCGATTCCGCCCCCCACTGGCGGCGGTGTATGCAGGGGCACGCGGCCGCCAACCTGATGCCGCTCGCAGCCGCCAACCGGATCGGGGCGGAATCGGTCATCCCGACCGCCGACAACCAGTACCAGTCCTCCACCCTCACCTTCTACGGCTCCTCCTTTATCGCCGACGAGACCGGCGCGGTCGTCGAGGACGGGCCGCGGGACAGGGAGTGCGTGCTGCTCCACACCTTCGACCTGGACGCCATCCGGGAGTTCCGGCTCTCCTGGGGCAGCTTCCGGGACAGGAGGCCGGAGATGTATCAAACCATCTCGGGGAATATCCAGGCGGAGTGACCAGCCTGGATCGGGCAAAAGGGAGAGCTTTGCGGCCCTCCCTTTTCCCTTGCGCGCGGGGGGACTATGTAAAACGCCGGTAATCCCCTTTTGTAGAAAACGCTTAAAAAAACGCCCCATTTGCCGGGAAAACGGCCTTTTTAGAAAAACTCGACGAAAACGGGAAAAAGAGTTGATTTTTTGCAAAAAATGCGGTATTTTATAGGTAACTGTGTATGATGCGGCGGTGCGGCCTCCGCGTCCCAGAATTCCCGAAAGGCTGTGATGATTGGGTTGGAACAGAAGCTCGCGCTCTACGGGTTCAACAACCTTACCAAGACCCTCAGTTTTAACATCTACGACGTCTGCTACGCCAAGACCGAGCGGGAGCAGACCGACTATATTGCTTACATCGACGAGCAGTATAACTCCGACCGGCTGACCAAGATCCTCTGCCGGGTCACCGAGATGATCGGCGCGAAAATATTGAACATCTCCAAACAGGACTACTACCCCCAGGGGGCGTCGGTCAACATCCTGATCGCCGAAAAGGCGCTGACCGGGACCGGGGTCGACCCCTCCTGCAACCAGGGCAGCCCGGTGCTGGAAGAGCTGGGGCTGAGCGCCTCCGCCGCCGCGGGCGACACCATCCACGCCCATCTGGACAAGAGCCATGTCACCGTCCACACCTTCCCGGAACACCACCCGGACAATTCGGTCTCCACCTTCCGGGTGGATATCGACGTCTCCACCTGCGGGATGATCTCGCCTCTTTCGGTGCTGGACTTCCTGATCGGATCGTTCGACTCGGATATCATCACCATCGACTACCGGGTGCGGGGCTTTACCCGCGACGTCCACGGCAAAAAGTACTTCATCGACCACGACATCACCTCGATCCAGGACTTCATCGACCCCCGGACGCTGACCCGCTACGACGCGATCGACGTCAACGTCTACCAGTCCAACATCTTCCACACCAAGCTGCTGATCAAGGACATCCAGCTCCAGAACTACCTCTTCAACCAGGACGTCTACGAGCTGCCCCCCGCCCAGCGGCTGGAGATCACCAACCTCCTCCGGCGGGAGATGATCGAGATCTACAGCGGGATGAACATCTACGGCTGACAGCGGGCTGTCAGCCAATGAAGAATGAATAATGAATATTGAATAATGAAGAATAATGGTATCGGCGCTTCGCACCGATGGAATAAAAGCGCTCGCTTTGCGGCATTTCATTTCAATCAAAAGCTGCGCAGCAGCTTACCTTCATTATTCATTATTCATTTCTTTCATTATTCATTCTTCATTCACTTCTACACATGGGGGATGGTATTGAAATGAAACTGGATCAGACCCGGGTCCCGATCGCCGAGGCGCTCGGCCGCGTGCGGGACTCCGGGATGGTGCATTTTGACGTGCCCGGCCACAAAGGCGGCCGGGGCAATAAGCCGCTCCGGGACTTTTTGGGGCCCGACTGCATCCGTTCGGACATGAACTCGATGAAGGCGCTGGACAACCTCTGCCACCCGGTGTCGGTCATTAAAGAGGCGGAAGAGCTGCTGGCCGACGCCTTCGGCGCGCCCCACGCTTTTTTGATGGTCGGCGGGGCCAGCTCCTGCGTCGAAGCGATGGTGATGAGCGTCTGCAAGGCGGGGGACAAGATCATCATGCCCCGCAACGTCCACCGGAGCGCGATCAACGCGCTGGTCATCTGCGGCGCGATCCCGGTCTATGTCGACCCGGGCGCCAACCAGCGGATCGGCATCCCGCTGGGGATGTCGGTCGCGGATGTGGAAAAGGCGATCCTCGCCCACCCGGAGGCCAAGGCGGTGCTGGTCAACAACCCCACCTACTACGGCGTCTGCGCCGATTTGAAGGGGATCATCCAGCTGGCCCACGCCCACGGGATGAAGGTTCTCTGCGACGAGGCCCACGGCACCCACTTCTACTTCTCCGACCTCCTGCCCCCCGGCGGGATGCAGCTGGGGGCGGATAT
Organism: uncultured Clostridia bacterium; assembly: GCA_944388825.1. Taxonomy (GTDB): domain Bacteria; phylum Bacillota; class Clostridia; order Oscillospirales; family Ruminococcaceae; genus Faecivivens. Next base: position 3,028 of record CALXKG010000024.1, read on the forward strand.
GGCCGCCTGCTCGGTCCATAAGACGGGCGGCAGCCTGACCCAGTCGGCCGTCCTGCTCTGCGGGGACGGGGTCGCGCCGGGGTATGTCCGGCAGGTGATCAACCTGACCCAGACCACCTCCGGCAGTTACCTGCTGATGGCTTCCCTCGACCTCGCGAGAAGGAACCTCGCCCTCCACGGGGCCGAGATGGCCCGTAAGACGATCGAGCGGGCCGAGTACGCCAGGGAGGAGATCAACGCCCTCGGCGGCTATTACGCATTCGGAGAGGAGATCGTCAACGGCAGCTCCTGCTGCGCCTTTGACACCACCAAGCTCTCGGTCCACACCCGCGACATCGGCCTGGCCGGCGTCGAGGTCTACGACCTTTTGCGGGACGAATACGATATCCAGCTGGAATTCGGCGACATCGGCAACTTCCTGGCGATCGTCACGGCCGGCGACCGGGATCTGGAGATCGAGCGGCTGATCTCCGCCCTGTCCGAAATTAAAAGGCTGTACGGCGGCGACAGCGCGGGGCTTCTGGTCAACGAGTATATCGTCCCGGACGTCGCGATGACCCCCCAGGCGGCCTTCTACAGCGAAAAAGTCTCCCTTCCCTTCGCCGAAAGCGAGGGGCGTATCTCGACCGAATCGGTCATGTGCTACCCCCCCGGCATCCCGATCCTCGCCCCCGGCGAACGAATCACGCCGGAGGTGCTCCAGTACATCGCCTACGCCAAGGAAAAGGGCTGCTTTATGACCGGCACCGAGGATATGGCGATCGAGCGGATCAATGTAGTAAAGGAGTGAAGGCGGTTGAATACAAAAGAACTCTGGTTTACCGAAAACTACTGCCCCGACGCCCGCTTCTCGATGCGGGTTGACCGGCAGGTCTACAGCGCCAAAAGCCGGTTCCAGCAGATCGACGTCTACGACACCCCCGCTTTCGGACGGGTGCTGGTGCTGGACGGCTGCCTGATGCTGACCGAGAAGGACGAATTTATCTACCATGAAATGATCGTCCACCCGGCGATGGCGGTCAAGCCGGATATCCGGAGCGTCCTTGTCATCGGCGGCGGGGACGGCGGCTGCGTCCGGGAGCTGGCCAAATACGACACGGTCGAAAAGATCGACCTGTGCGAGATTGACCGGGAGGTCATCAAGGCCTGCCGGGCGTATATCCCCCAGACATCCCTGCGGATGGACGACATCCGGGTCAACCTCCACATCGCCGACGGGCTGAAGTTCGTAAGGCGGCAGAAGGACGCTTACGACCTGATCATCGTCGACTCGACCGACCCCTTCGGGCCGGGGGAAGGGCTGTTCACCCGGGAGTTTTACGGCAACTGCCTCTCCGCCCTGAAAGCGGACGGCATCCTCGTCAACCAGCACGAAAGCCCCTACTACCCGGGCGACGCGCTGGCCTGCCAGCGGGCCCACCGGCAGCTGCACGCCGTCTTCCCGAAGGCGTATGTCTACCAGGCCCATATCCCCACCTACCCCTCCGGCCACTGGCTGTTCGGGTTCGCGTCCAAATCGGGGCGGGACCCGCGGCAGCTGGACGGGGAAGCCTGGGAAGCACTGGGGATCAAGACCCGCTACTACAACACCGCGCTGCACAAGGGCAGCTTCGCCCTGCCGAACTATGTAAAAGAGATGCTCCAAAACGCGGAGTCGATGGGATATTAACCATTCCTGCAGTTAAGAACAACGTGCAGGGGAAGCACACGGCCAGCCTCCCTCGGAGAGGGGGCCTTCCGGACTCGTTCTTGCCGGGTAAGTTTACGAAACCATTTTAAAATATATGATTCCATTTGGAAAGGATTGATCCGATATGTCAAAAGCCCTGATCATCGGCGCCGGCGGCGTCGCCAGCGTCGCGGTCCACAAATGCTGCCAGAACAGCGCGGTCTTCTCGGAGATCATGATCGCCTCCCGCACCAAATCCAAGTGCGACGCGCTGAAAGCGGAACTGGAGGGCAAGACCGCCACCAAAATCTCCACCGCCCAGGTCGACGCGATGGATAAGGAAGCGCTGTCTTCCCTCATCCGGGACTACCAGCCGGACGTCGTCATGAACATCGCCCTCCCCTACCAGGACCTGGCGATCATGGACGCCTGCCTGGAATGCGGGGTCAATTATATGGATACCGCCAACTATGAGCCGGAAGACACCGACGACCCCGAATGGCGGAAGATCTACGAAAAGCGCTGCAAGGAGGCCGGCTTCTCCGCCTATTTCGACTACTCCTGGCAGTGGGCGTATATGGACAAGTTTAAGGAAAAGGGCCTGACCGCCCTGCTCGGCAGCGGCTTTGACCCCGGCGTCACCCAGGTCTTCACCGCCTACGCCAAAAAGCACGAGTTCGACCGGATCGACTATATCGACATCCTCGACTGCAACGGCGGCGACCACGGCTACGCCTTCGCCACCAACTTCAACCCCGAGATCAACCTCCGGGAGGTCTCCGCCCCCGGCTCCTACTGGGAAGACGGCCACTGGGTCGAGATCCCGCCGATGAGCATCAAACGGGAATATGATTTCCAACAGGTCGGCCATAAGGATATGTACCTGCTCCACCACGAGGAGATCGAGTCGATCGCCAAAAACTTCCCGGAAATCAAACGGATCCGCTTCTTCATGACCTTCGGCCAGTCCTACCTCGACCATATGCGCTGCCTGGAGGACGTCGGGATGCTCTCCACCACCCCGGTCGAGTTTGAGGGCCACCAGATCGTCCCGATCCAGTTTTTGAAAAAGCTGCTCCCCGACCCCGCCACCCTCGGCCCCCGCACCAAGGGCAAGACCAACATCGGGTGCCTGATCACCGGCGAGAAGGACGGCAAGAAAAAGACCATCTATATCTACAACGTCTGCGACCACGAGTCCTGCTACAAGGAGGTCGGTTCCCAGGCGGTCAGCTACACCACCGGCGTCCCGGCGATGATCGGCGGGATGATGCTCCTGACCGGCAAGTGGGATAAGCCCGGCGTCTATACCTGCGAGGAGTTCGACCCCGACCCCTATATGGAGGCGCTGAACCAATGGGGCCTGCCCTGGACGATCGAGCGGGACCCCCAGCCGGTCGACTGAAACCCTCCGGTCCGGCCATGCCCCGCCGGACCCACCGCCCGAACAGGAGGCGCCCGATGAAAAAAGTGAAAATCACCGCCCTGCGCCGGAGCGTCTATCCCGACCTGATCGAACGATACGAAAACCCGCTCCCGGACCCCTGCTGCATCGAAGTCGGCCAGGTGTTTACCGCAAACGGCTGGGAAAGGCCCGAAGGGTTCTGCCCCAGCGCCTGGGACACCCTTTCCCCCTTTGTCCTGGCCCTGTCCCACGGGGCGGAAGGGCTGTACGGCGGGTGGATGAAAAACCCGAAGGCCGCGCTGCTCTCCTGCAACGACGGGTTCCGGCCGGTGAGCTTCCTGGTCGAAGCGCTGGAGGAAGACGCGGACGGCTGACCGGCGCCCCGTCCTTATCCCCCGTTCTGTCCCTTGTTCTGTCCCTTGTTCTGTCCCTTGTTCTGTCCCTGTATATCAAAACCAAACGCCGCCTGTCCCTTCCGGGAAACAGGCGGTGTTTGCCTTTCAGATGCAGACTGCCGGTCAGTCCGGGATTGTCCAGTCGATGTCCATCCCCTGCTGGTTTAAAAACCGGGTCGCCTGGGAAAAATGGCGGCAGCCGAAAAAGCCGTTATAGGCGGAGAGGGGGCTGGGATGGGCGGCGGTCAGCACCAGGTGGCGGGGGTTTGTGATGAGCGGCTTCTTCTGCCGGGCGTTCGCCCCCCAGAGCAGGAAGACGACCGGCGTCTCCCGCTCGTTCACCCGGCGGATGACCGCGTCGGTGAAGGACTCCCAGCCCATCCCCCGGTGGGAACCGGCCTGCCCCGCGCGCACCGTCAGGACGGTGTTTAAAAGCAGCACCCCCTGTTCCGCCCAGGGGATGAGGCAGCCGTGGCGGGGGATCGTAAACCCGATGTCCTCATGCATCTCCTTGTAGATGTTTTGCAGCGACGGCGGCACCGGGACCCCCTTCTGGACCGAAAAGGCCAGGCCGTGGGCCTGCCCGGGCCCATGGTAGGGGTCCTGCCCCAGGATCACCGCCTTGACCGCGTGGTACGGGGTATAGCGGAGGGCGGAATAGAGGTTGACCATCGACGGATAGACCGTGTGGGTCGCGTATTCCTGGGCGAGGGCCTGCTGCAGGGCTTTAAAGCGGTCGCTTTCTATCTCGTCCCGCAGGACGTCGTCCCAATCGTTGCCAATGAGCATGATAATACCTCCTGATTCGGCGGAAATCGGGTAAAATCCGCCAAAAAATACAGTCCTTCCGGTGCAAAAGACGACAGGTTCGGACAAATTTCGATTTTCCAGTTATAGGCTGGTCAATTTCCTTTACAAAACCGGCATTTCCGGATATAATGGAATCTATATTGATAAAATCCGCTGGATAGAATCCTGATTTATTTTTTTGATGTTTTTTCAGGCGCAAAAGGACCCTGAAAGAACCGCCGCTGCCGCAGGAGGTTCCGTATGCCCGAAATGATCCAGATGCTCGTTCCCATCGCCGAAGCGTTAAAAGAGCCGGCCCTCTGTGCCCGCCTCGACGGGACGGCCGCCTATTTAAACCCCGCCGCCCGCCGGATCTGGCCGGTGTGGGAAGGACTGCCGCTGCCCGACCTCGCGCCGGAATATTTTTCCGAGGGGCAGTTCCGCCCCGACTTCCGCTATCTGGGCAGCCACCAGTGCTTTTATGGCGGGCGGGAGATGCTGGAGGTGGAACGGTACGGGGACGCCTACCTCTGCCGCCTGCTCCCCTCCGCCCGGGTGGAAAAGCCGATCGAGACCGGGCTGGAAGACGAGATGGTGATCGCCCGGGCATCGGCCCGGGACAGCATCCGGGAAGGTTCGTCGATCGAAGACGGCGTCATCGACGACCTTTCGGCCGGCAGCGCCCTGTACAGCCTGGTCGCCGACAGGCTGCACACAAGCGGCAGCTACTGCCGCCGGGTCGCCCTCGCCTGCAACCGGGCGATGCTCTTCCTCAGCGAGCCCGGCCAGTTCCCGGCCCAGACGGTCGACCTGACCGCCGCGCTGCAGCAGCTGACGGACGAGATCCACACCGAACTCCCCCGCCTCTCGTCGCCGGTCGAGGCGATCCTGCCGGAACAGCCGGTCGCGGTGCGGGTCAACTGGCCGCTGCTGCGCCAGACGGTGCTGGAAACGGCCCGGAGCGCGATCGGGGCGGCAAAGCGGGCGGACGGGACGATGGTCTTCGGAATCGGGCTGCGCGAACAGGACGGGGAGGCGGTCGTCACCTTCAGCGACAACTACTCCGGCCTGCCGGGGCAGGGAGACGGGCGGCCGGGTCCCGGCGTCAGCTACAGCAGCTGGAACTATATCCGCCGGGCGGCCGAACTGATGGGCGCTTCCCTCCGGCAGACCGAGACCCCCTACGGGGACCGGGCGCTGGAGCTGCGGCTGCCCGTCCTGACGGACGGACTCCCCCATTCTTCCCGGGTGCTGCTGTTCGGGGCCGGACGGGCTTACCGGGTGGAGGACCGCATCCTGTTTACCGACACGGCGATCTATCTGGAAAAGTTCTGCCAATGACCCCTTTGCCAATCTT
>CALXKG010000025.1 GCA_944388825.1 uncultured Clostridia bacterium
CTGGCAGGAGGCGGCCTGCTCCCTGGCCGACCCGTCGCCCGGCCGGCAGGCGAAGATGGCCGAACCGACGCTGGTGCTGGAAAGGGCGGTCTCGGGGAGGCCGAGGGCCTGGATCACCTGGACAAGCGAAGCAGGCTTTTCGCCGGCGTTTACCTGCGCCGCCTCTTCCCGGGCCGCTTTGGCGCGGGGGACATAGTCCGGCACCCGGCGGGAGAGGGCGAAGTCGGAGAGCTTGATCGGGTTGCTGCGGTAGGAGGAGGTCTCGCCCGACGGGATCAGCTCGTCGGTGGTCGTGACCGGGTCGCGGATGACGGCGGCCAGCCGCACCAGCAGGTGCTGCTGCAGCAGGTCGAATTTCGGCCAGTCGGTGATGTTCGGCCCCATCCGCAGCGGCTCTTCCGGCTGGGCCTTGCCGAAGCCGTAGTAGCAGCGGCGCTTGTAGACCTCGCCGTCGTACTTGTATTTCTGATGGGGGACGGCATAGTCGATATCGGCGGCGCTGGTCAGGATGCCGCCGTTTGCGGCCGTTGCCGCGATCGACCGGGCGTCCATCAGGGCGACGGCCGCAAGCTGGCCGTCTTTGGGCTTGGAGCCTTCCCGGTTGGGGAAGTTGCGGGTGGTGTGACGGACCGAGAGGCCGCCGTTTGCCGGGACGTCCCCCGCGCCGAAGCAGGGCCCGCAGAAGGCGGGTTTGATGATCGCGCCTGCTTCCAGGAAGTCGGCGGAGATGCCGGCCCGGGTTGCCGCGAGGCTGATGGGAACGGAGGCCGGGTAGACGCTGAGGGAGAAGTAGCCGCTGCCGGTCGAGTGGTTCTTCAGGATCGCCGCCGCCTCGACCAGGTTTTCAAAGAGGCCGCCGGCACACCCGGCGATGATCCCCTGGTCGACCATCAGCCGGGGCTTTTTCTTCACCGTGACGATCTTGTCGGTCAGGTGCAGCCCAACCTTCCCGCCAAAGGTCTTTTTCGCCTCTTCCTCGACCGAGTGGAGGATCTCATGGAGGTTCTCGTTCAGCTCCCGGATGGTGTAGGCGTTGGAGGGGTGGAAGGGGAGGGCGATCATCGGCTCGACGGCCGAAAGGTCGATCTCGATCAGCCGGTCATAGTAGGCGGTGGGACCGGGGTGGAGGGCCTTGTAGCGGCTGCCGTGGCCGTGGACCTCGTAGTACTCCCGAATGGTGTCGTCCGCCTCCCAGATCGAGGAGAGGCAGGCGGTCTCGGTGGTCATGACGTCTATCCCCATCCGGAAGTCGGAGGAGAGGTTCTTGATGCCGGGGCCGCAGAATTCCAGCACCCGGTTGGTGACAAACCCCTCTTTAAAGACCGCGCCGCAGAGGGCGATCGCGACGTCGTGGGGGCCGACCCCGTGGCGGGGCTTGCCGGTCAGATAGACCAGCACCACTTCCGGCGCGTCGATATCGTAGGTGTTCTGCAGGAGCTGCTTGACCAGCTCCGGGCCGCCTTCGCCGACGCCCATGCAGCCGATCGCACCATAGCGGGTGTGGGAGTCGGAACCCAGGAGCATATTGCCGCAGCCGGCCATCTCTTCCCGGGCGAACTGGTGGATGACCGACTGGTTGGCCGGGACATAGATGCCGCCGTATTTGCGGGCGGCGGAGAGGCCGAAGGCATGGTCGTCCTCGTTGATCGTCCCGCCGACCGCGCACAGGGAGTTGTGGCAGTTGGTCAGCGCGTAGGGGATCGGGAAGGATTGCAGGCCGCTGGCCCGGGCGGTCTGGATGATGCCGACGTAGGTGATGTCGTGGGACATCAGCGCGTCGAACTTCAGCCGCATCTTTTTCCTGCCGTCCCCCTTGTCGTGGGCCCGCATGATTTGATAGGCGATCGTCTGTTCCCGGTTTTCGTCGGGGACGCCTTCATAGGCGTCCGCCGGGGCGATCGTCCCGCCGTTTAAGAGGTAGACGCCGGTGTTGGTCAGTTTGATCATGAAGACACCTCTCTTTTCCGCCGCGCGGTTGGCGGCTTGTCAGGATGGATACTGTCAAACGGAACAGGCGGGGCTGGGCGGGACGGCTGTGAAAACCCGGACGCGCAGCCCCGGATAGATTATACCTTCAGCTCGACCTTTTCGCCGAGGATATCCCTGTTGGCCTCGAGGACGGGGGCGATGTATTCCGCGAGGAATTCCTCCACCTGCTGGGGCGCCCGGCCGGTGAAAGCCTTCGGGTCCATCTCGGCCAGGATCTCCTCTTTTGTCAGGCCGAACGCGGGGTCGGCCGCGACCCGGTCGACCAGGTCGTTTTCGCCGCCCTCCTCCTTGACGACGCGCGCCGCCGCCTGGGAGTGGACGCGGAGCTTTTCATGCAGCTCCTGCCGGTCGCCGCCCTTTTTGACCGCCTGCATCATGATGTTTTCGGTCGCCATGAAGGGCAGTTCCTTCATGACCCGGGCCGCGACGACCTTCGGGTAGACGACCAGGTCGGCGGTGACGTTGAGCATGATGTCCAGGATGCCGTCGGTGGCGAGGAAGCCTTCGGCGACCGCGATCCGCTTGTTGGCCGAGTCGTCCAGCGTCCGCTCGAACCACTGGGTGGCGGAGGTGAAGGCGGGGTTTAACGTGTCGCAGAGGACGTAACGGGCGAGCGAGCAGATCCGTTCGCTGCGCATCGGGTTGCGCTTGTAGGGCATCGCCGAGGAGCCGATCTGGTTTTTCTCAAACGGCTCTTCCATCTCTTTGAAGTTCTGCAGGAGCCTAAGGTCGGTCGCGAACTTGGAAGCCGACTGGGCGATGCCGCCCAGGGTATTTAAAACCATCGAGTCGATCTTGCGGGAGTAGGTCTGCCCGGAGACCGGGACGACCCCGTCAAAGCCCATCTCTTCGCAGATATACTGTTCCATCTTTTTGATCTTGCCGGTATCGCCATTAAACAGCTCCATGAAGGAAGCCTGGGTGCCGGTGGTGCCCTTGGAGCCGAGGAGCTTTAAGTGGGCGATGCGGTAGTCGATCTCTTCGAGGTCGTAGTAGAGCTCGTTCATCCATAAAGTCGCCCGCTTGCCGACGGTGGTCAGCTGGGCCGGCTGGAGGTGGGTGTAGGCGAGGCAGGGCATATCCTTATACTTTTCCGCGAAGGCGGCGAGGTTTGCCAGGACGTTTATCACCTTTTTGCGGATGAGCGTGAGGGCGTCCCGCATGATGATGACGTCGGTGTTGTCGCCGACATAGCATGAGGTGGCCCCCAGGTGGATGATGCCCTTCGCCTTCGGGCACTGGAGGCCGTAGGCGTAGACATGGCTCATGACGTCGTGGCGGACGAGCTTTTCCCTGGCCTCCGCCTCCTCGTAGTTGATGTCATCCTTGTGGGCGACGAGCTCGTCGATCTGTTCTTCCGTGATCGGGAGGCCCAGCTTCATTTCGGCCTTCGCGAGGGCGATCCACAAAAGCCGCCAGGTCTTGAACTTTTTGTCCTGGGAGAAGATGTACTGCATTTCCTTCGAGGCGTAACGGGCGCCGAAGGGGGATTCGTAATTGCTGCGCATAAGCGGGTGTTCCTTTCTTATATGTCCGGTGCGGACAGGTGTTTTACCCTATTTTATCATATTTTACCGGGTATTGCAATTCTCAAATGGTAAAAAAGTGACAGGGGGGAGAAAAAGAAAAGGCGCCGGGGAAAAACCCCAGCACCTTTTCCGTATTCCGTTTACGCTTCCTGTAACAGCTTTTCGACCGCCGCCAGCTTGCAGCAGACGGTAAAGATCTCCGCCGCCTTGGAAAGCTCCTCCACCGACGGGTAGGAGGGGGCGATCCGGATGTTGCGGTCGCGGGGGTCCTTGTGGTAGGGGAAGGCGCAGCCGGCCCCGGTCAGGGTGACGCCGGCCTCTTTGCACAGCGCGATGACCCGGGCGGCGCAGCCGTCCATCACGTCGACCGAGATGAAGTAGCCGCCCTTCGGCTCGGTCCAGGCGGCGATGCCGCAGCCGTCCAGCTCCCGGTGGAAGGTGTCCAGGACCGTCTGGAAGCGGGGGGCCAGCAGCGCCCGGTGGCGGAGCATATGTTCCTCGATGCCGGGCAGGTCTTTGAAGAACCGGACGTGGCGGAGCTGGTTTAGTTTGTCAAAGCTGATGGTCTGCATCGCGACCTTCTGCTTTAACTGGTCCATATTCCGTTTGCTGCACCCGATCGCCGCGACGCCCGCCCCCGAGAAGGAGATCTTGGAGGTGGAGCAGAACATGATGACCATATCCTCGGTGCCGGCCTTTTTGCATTCGTCCATCAGGTTTAACAGCTTCGGATGGTCGTCGGTCAGATGGTGGACGGCGTAGGCGTTGTCCCAGAAGATGCGGAAATCGCCGGCGGCCGGCTTCAAGTTGGCAAACCGTCTGACCGTCTCGTCGGAATAGGTGGTGCCGTCGGGGTTGGAGTACTGCGGGACGCACCAGATGCCCTTGACCGTCTCGTCGTTGTTGACCCAGCTTTCGACCAGGGTCATGTCGGGGCCTTCGGGGGTCATCGGGACGTTGATCATCTGGATGCCGAAGACCTCGCAGATGCCGAAATGCCGGTCATAGCCGGGGACGGGGCAGAGGAAGCGGATCTTTTTCTGCTGGCCCCAGGGCTTTTCGCCGCCGGGGAAGCCGAAGACCATCGCCCGGGAGACCGCGTCGTACATCATATTTAAAGAGGAGTTGCCGCCGATGAAGACCTCGTCCTCGTCGATGCCCATCACCTCGGCGAACAGCCGCCGCGCCTCCGGGATGCCCTCCAGCTGGCCGTAGTTGCGGGCGTCCATCCCGTTTTCCAGGATCATCGAATCGGTGCTTTTGAGGACGTCCAGCATCCCCATCGACAGGTCCAGCTGCTCGGGGCTGGGCTTGCCGCGGGACATATCCAGCTTAAGGCCCATTTCCTTATAGCGGGCGAATTCCTTCTCCAGGGCGGCGGACTGGGCTTCCAGCTCCGCGCGGGTCATTTCTTTATAATCGGTCATACTTCGCAGCCTCCTACACCATCTATCTGACGGACAAGTCTTTTTCTCTGTCAGAGCGTCCCCATCCGGGCGGCGGGGTATCCGTCGGTTCCGGGCGGGAAAAACGGGGTATCCCGCCTGAACCCACCGTTTTCCCGGGAACTGTTCCCCAAAACGCCGGTTCATCCGGGAAAACGGCCAAATCCGGTTTAATCCGGCGGGGCCATACCGCTCTGCCGCACCATTCTATTATACAACGGCGATCTGCGTTTTGCAAGATATATTTTCCAATCCTGCAAATAAATCCTGCCAAACAATTCCGTGTCCGCAGGGCGAGTTCTGTACAGTTTGGACGAAGGGCGCTCACCCCTTTGCCAGCAGCTTCTGTTCCAGGCAGTAGGAGAGGGAGAGGGTCACTTCCCCCTTCGGGAAGCGGACGGTGACGGTGTCTTCCTTGACCGACAGCACCTTCCCGGCCCCGAGGGAGGGGTGGACGACCGCGTCCCCCGGCGCAAACGGGCTTTTTGGGGCCGCTTTATGCAGGATCCGCCCCCAGAAGCCGGGGGAAGGCTTACCCTCCGTTTCATCCAGAAAGCTCTCCAAAAAGCGGGAGGGGGCAAGCCCTTTATCCGACCGCGCCGGATAGAAAAGGGTCAGCGTCTCCCGGGCGCGGGTCGCGGCGACATAAAAAAGCCGCATCTCCTCGTAATAGAGCCGGTTTTTCTCGTCGCTTCCGGCGCCTCCCGGCGGGCGGGCGGGCAGGATGCCGTCGGCGCAGTCCAGCAGCAGGACATGGTCGTATTCCAGCCCTTTGGCGGCGTGGATGGTCGACAGCCGGACCTTCGCGTCCGGCATATCGGGCGGGGCGGCCAGCGTCCGCTCCAGAAGCTCCACCCGGCAGAGCAGCGCCGGGATGGATCCTTCCCGTCCGCCCAGTTCCTGAAAAGCCGCGTTCCGCAGCGCCCCCGCCGGGTCGTCGCCCGAAAGGCAGGCGGCGAAAAAGACCTTGCCGCAGCGGAGGTACCGCCCGATGGCAAATAACGCGTCCAGCGGCTTTTTCCCCCTGATCGCGCAGACCGTTTCGCCCAGCCGGGCGGTGCGCGGCCCCTTCTGGGCGGAAAGCCAGCGGCCGATGGGCGTTACCCCGTCCCAGCTTTCGGCC
>CALXKG010000026.1 GCA_944388825.1 uncultured Clostridia bacterium
CGGGTGGTCTTCTCCCACCGCATGACCGAGCACCACTGGTTATAGAGCTTGGGCAGGTCGCGGTAGGAATGGATGACGTGGGCAAAATGCTCGCAGAAGAGCGTCTCGGAGGTCGGGCGGACGCAGAGCCGCTCGGTGAGGGTGTCTTCCCCGCCGACCGTCACCCAGGCGCATTCCGGCGCGAAGCCGACGACGTGGTCCTTTTCCTTCTGGAGCAGGCTCTCGGGGATCAGCATCGGCATATAGACATTCTCGTGCCCGGTCTCCTTAAACCGCGCGTCGAGGATCTTCTGGATGTTCTCCCAGATCGCGTAGCCGTAGGGGCGGAAGACGATGCAGCCGCGGACGCTGGAATATTCGCAGAGCTCGGCTTTGACGACGACGTCGGTATACCATTTGGCAAAATCGGTCTCCATCGAGGTGATCGCTTCGACCATCTTTTTCTGCTGTGCCATGAAAACTATCTTCCTTTCATTGATACGGGGTCTTCCGGGCGCGGCGGCGCCGGAGTGCCATTTCGATTATAGCAGTTTTCGGGAAGGTTTGCAAGGAAGGCGGGGGCTTTTTTACCCAAACGTTTCCGGGTTTCGGACCTGTTCCCGGCCCGCGGGGAAGAAGCGCCGGGAACCCGGGGAAGGCAAAACGGGCCGCGTGGGATACCGGAAAGCGTCCCGCCTTTGACCGGGCGCGGCGGCCGGCCGGAAAAATCGCGTTTCCGGATTGTAGTTTCCGGCAAAGTAGGCTATAATAAACATGACCCGGATGGGAAGCCGCGGTATGGAAGAAGCGGGGAAACGGCTGCAAGCCCTGTGTCCCCCATTCCGGAGAGGCGCGCGGTTTGTTTTTACGGGGGATTTCTGGGGCGCCGCCCCATTGCAGAAAGGATATACAGGATGCTGAAAAAAATAACGGCCCTCCTGCTCGCTTTTGCGCTGATGTCCGCGCTGGCCGGCTGCCGGGGCGGGACGGCGGGGACGGACGCTTCCGGGCAGACGGGAACGCCGGAAGCGGCAGACGGCGGGTGGGAGCCTTACACCTTTACTGACGCGGCCGGGACCGAAATCACGCTGGAAGAACGGCCGGAAACGGTGGCGGCGCTCTTTTCCTCCTTTGCCGACATCTGGCAGACGGCGGGCGGGAGCGTGGATATTACGGTCGGCGAGAGCGTCGAGCGGGGGTTTGCGCCGGAAGGCGTGACGCTGGTGGACGACGGGGCCGGAAAAACCATCAACCAGGAACTGCTGCTGGCGGCGGAACCGGACCTGGTCCTCTGCTCGGCCGACCTGGAGGGGCAGGTGCAGACCGCCGCGTTTTTACAGGCCCAGGGCATCCCGGCAGCGGTTTTCCACGTCGAATCGGTGGAGGAATACCTGGATATGCTCAAAATCTGCACCGATATCACCGGCTGCCCGGAAAATTATGAAAAATACGGCGTACAGGTACAGCAGAAGGTCGGGCAGATCCTCGCTTCCGTCCCGCAGCTGGATGATCCCCGGCGGATCCTGTTTGTCCGGGCGGGGTCGAAGTACGCGGCCACCAAAGCAAAAACCGCGGAGAACAACTTTGTCTGCGTGATGTTAAAGGAACTGGGGACCTATAACATCGCCGAAAACGCGCCGGTGCTGCTGGACGGGCTCAGCCAGGAGGAGATCCTGCTGGAAAACCCCGACTACATCTTCATCTCGACAATGGGAGACGAGACGGCCGCCAAAGCCTATATGGACAGCGTGCTGCAGGAAGACGCCTGGGCCCATCTGGACGCGGTGCAGGCGGGGGATTACGCCTACCTTCCCAAAGACCTCTTCCAGTTCAAGCCGAACAGCCGCTGGGCGGAGGCCTACCAGTACCTCTTTGACCTGCTGTACCCGGAGGAGGGATGACGCGGATGGGAAATAAAACGGCGCCCGCCGGCCGCGCCTTCTGCGGCGGCTGGACGGGGTGGGCGGCGCTTACCGGCGTACTGATCCTGTCCCTCGTCCTTTCGCTGCGGTTTGGCAGCTCGGAAATGGGCTGGACGGCCTTCTGGGGCGGCCTGTTCCGGCGGGAAGGGTATGAAGCCCATACGCTGATCCTTTACGCGCTGCGGCTGCCGCGGCTGCTGCAGGGGGTCCTGGCCGGGACCGGCCTGTCGGTCTCGGGCGTGCTTTTACAGAGCGTCACCGGCAACGACCTCGCCTCCCCCAGCATCATCGGCGTCAACGCCGGGGCGGGGTTTGTGGTCATCCTCGTGTTGAGCTGCTTCCCGGCGGCGGCGGCCGGGCTGCCGCTGGCGGCGTTTGCCGGGGCGTTTGGGGCGACGCTCCTGATCATGGCGGTCGCCAGCCGGGTGGATGCATCCCAGTCGACGGTTATCCTGTCCGGCATCGCGGTACAGGCGCTTTTAAGCGCCGGCATATCCTTTTTCTCCCTGCTGGATACCGATGTCCTGGTCTCGTACAGCGCCTTTTCGGTCGGCGGGCTGTCCAATACGGACATCCGCCTGCTCTGGCTGCCGGGGGGAATCATCCTGGCGGTGCTTTTTATATCGCTCGCCTTTTCCGGCAGGATCCAGCTGCTCTGCCTGGGGGACAGCATGGCCCTTTCCCTCGGCGTGCGGGTGAAAGGGGTGCGGATGCTCTGCCTTGTCTGCGCCAGCGCTTCTGCGGCGGCGGTGGTCAGCTTCGCGGGGCTTCTGGGGTTTGTCGGGCTGGTCGTCCCCCACATTGCCCGGAAACTCTGCGGGGCCCGGACCGGGCCGCTGCTCGCCTGTTCGGCGCTCACCGGCAGCAGCCTGGTGCTGCTGGCCGACCTCACCGGCCGGGTGGCCTTCGCCCCGTCGGAACTGCCGGTCGGGATCGTGATGGCGTTTATCGGCGCGCCCTTTTTCTTTTTCCTGCTGCTGCGGAGGAGGCGTGTCCCATGCTGAGCTTCCATCAGGTCTCGGCGTCTTACGGCAGGCGGCAGGTGCTCGACCGGATCGATTTTTCCCTTGTCCCCCACAAGATCACCGCCGTCCTCGGCCGCAACGGCAGCGGCAAATCGACCCTCGTCTCCTGTATCAACCAGGAGATGCCCTATACCGGCTCGATCACCTTCGCCGACCGGGACCTGGCGGTCATGCCGGGGCGGGAACGGGCGCAGCTGATCTCTATCCTGCCCCAGGTCCTCCGCGCCCCGGCCGTCACGGCGGAGGAGCTGGTCGCGTTCGGCCGCAGCCCCTACCTCGACTTTGGGCGGCGGATGACGGCGCGGGATAAAGAGGCGGTGGAAGAGGCGATCGGGGCCGCCGGTATCGGGTACCTGCGGCATAAGCGGCTGACCGAACTCTCCGGCGGCGAACGGCAGAAGGCATACCTCGCGATGGTACTGGCCCAGAATACCCGGGTGATGGTGCTGGACGAACCGACCACCTATATGGACATCGAATATGAGACCGCCTTTTTTAGGCTGCTGGACGCCCTCAAGCGGAAACGGAAGATCACCTTCCTGGTCATCCTGCACAACCTCACCCAGGCAGTGCGGTACGCCGACCGGGTGGTCGTGCTGGACGGCGGCCGGGTGCGGTACCAGGGGGAGACGGCGGACTGCGTCGAAAAGCGGGTGCTGGAAGAGGTCTTCCATGTCCGGCAGCACCGCGCGGCCGGGGACGGAGAGGAATTTATCTTTTTTACCTGACCCGCCGGCCTGTTATGCCGGCAAAATGCGGGATGCGGTACGAAGGGACCCTCCGGCAGGCGTACCGCTGCAACGGCGGGCTATATGATATGTGTGTTTACGGGATCCTGGCGTCCGATTTGGATGGCAGATAAAAACAGCCCTGCCGTCCGGCGTATTCCGGACGGCAGGGCTGTTTGTTTCCTTTATTTCGCGTAGTCGATCGCGCGGCTCTCGCGGGTAAGGTGCACCTTGATGGTGCCGGGATATTCCAGTTCGTTTTCGACCCGTTTGACGATCTCGTGGGCCAGGAGCGGCATTTCCTCGTCCCGCACCTGGTCCGGCTTGACGATGATCCGGATCTCGCGGCCGGCCTGGATGGCGTAGCATTTCTCGACGCCGGTGAAGGAAGAGGCGATCTCTTCCAGCTTTTCCAGCCGTTTGATGTAGTTTTCCAGGTTCTCCCGCCTGGCCCCCGGACGGGCCGCCGAAACGGCGTCCGCCGCCTGTACCAGCGCCGCGACGACCGTCTTGGTCTCGACGTCGCCGTGGTGGGCCTCGATCGCGTGGAGGATCGCCGGGCTTTCCTTATACTTCCGGCAGACGTCGACGCCGATCTGGACATGGGAGCCTTCGATCTCGTGGTTCAGGGCCTTGCCGATATCGTGTAAAAGCCCCGCCCGTTTGGCCTGGGAGACGTCCACCCCCAGCTCGGCCGCCATGATGCCGGCCAGGTGGGAAACTTCGATCGAGTGGTCCAGCACGTTCTGGCCGTAAGAGGTGCGGTAGTGCAGCCGCCCCAGCAGGCGCACCAGCTCATGGTGCAGCCCGTGGACGCTGGTCTCCATCATCGCCCGTTCGCCTTCGGCCTTGATCTTCGCTTCGACCTCTTTGCGGGCCTTTTCCACCGTCTCCTCGATGCGGGCGGGGTGGATGCGGCCGTCGGCGATCAGCTTTTCCAGCGCGATCCGGGCGATCTCCCGTCTGACCGGGTCAAAGCAGGAGAGGGTGATCGCCTCCGGGGTGTCGTCGATGATGAGGTCGACGCCGGTCAGCGTCTCAAGGGCGCGGATGTTGCGTCCCTCCCGGCCGATGATCCGGCCTTTCATTTCGTCGCTGGGCAGGTTGACGACCGATACGGTCGCCTCGCTCACATGGTCGGCGGCGCAGCGGGTGATGGCAAGGGAAAGGATATTGCGGGCCTTGTCCTCCGCCTCGTCCTTCAGCTGCTGTTCAAAGCTGGCGATTTTCAGCGCCTTCTCGTGGGAAAGCTCCCCTTCCAGGCTCTCCAGCAGCTGTTCCTTTGCCTGGGACACCGTCAGCCCCGAGATCCGCTCCAGCTGGTCCAGCTGGGATTTTTTGATCGTCTCGGCCTCGGCCAGCTTATCCTCGGCGGCCGCCAGTTTATTCTGGATCTGTTCTTCCTTTTTCTCGGCGTTTTCCAGCTTGCGGTCGAGCGACTCTTCCTTCTGCTGGATCCGGCGTTCCTGACGGGAGACCTCTCCCCGGCGTTCCTTGATATCCCGGTCGGCCTCGGTGCGAAGCTGCTGGATCTCCTCCCGCGCTTCGACCAGCATCTCCTTCTTGCGGCTTTCCGCCGCCTTATAGGCGTCGTTAATGACCTTTTTCGCCTGTTCTTCCGCAGAGCCGATCTCCGCTTCCGCTACCTTTTTGCGGTGGCTGACGCCGGCGAAAAAGAGCGGTACGCCGGACGCCGCCGCGGCAATGACCGCGATGCCGATGCACAGCAGCGCGATCTGCAGATTGTCCATTCAACAAAACCTCCTTTTTTCAAGATTCTCTTGCGCTATAACCGGTAAGAAGGTCTTTTCCGCGGCGGGATATTTCCCCGGCGGGAAATCCCGGACAGCAAAAAAGCCTTCACAGAGAAACCCTGTGAAGGCCCGACTTTGCAGTTCACCCACGGCAGCCCGTGCGCACGCTTCGTCCAGCTTTATACCATATGTCAGCAGGAATCTTAACGGTAGACACGGCCCATGATTCGCTTATAAAAGCGGTTCAAATCGCCCCCGGGAGGGCGGTCACTATGTCAAACGCCCGGATAGGATCCGGTTTTCCGATGTATACGATCACTGTTCCACAAAACAGGTAAAACTCTCAGAATTTCTCCATCATTATTTTATCGCAAATCGGGCGGTCTGTCAAGGCGGGAACGCAAGTTTAAAAGGAACCCCGGCGGGAAATCCGCCGCCCGGAAGATTTGACAACCGCCCGCCGGTTTGCTACAATAAAATTGATGCCGCGCGTCCCGCGCGGACAAAGGACAGAAAGAAGGAAACGGTATGCCCATCAGCCGGGAGCCTGTCGTCACCGTCGAGGGGACGGTGAGCGAGGTCGTCTATATGAACCCGGAGACCGGCTTCGCGGTCATCGAGGTGGAAACGGATGCGGAACTGCTCCCGGTCGTCGGGGAACTGTACGGGGTGAGCGAAGGGGAAGACCTGCGGCTGACCGGCAGCTACACCTCCCATCCCAAATTCGGCCGGCAGTTTAAAGCCCTCGCCTTTGAGCGGCGGATGCCGGCGACGGCGGCGGCGGTGCGCAAATTCCTCTCTTCCGGCGCCGTCAAGGGGATCGGCGCGGTGCTGGCCGCCCGGATCGTCGACACCTTTGGGGACGACACCATGACCATCCTGGAGGAAGCGCCGGGACGGCTGACCGAAGTAAAGGGCATCTCCCCCAAAAAGGCCGACGCGATCATCCAGGAGCTGGGGCAGATGTTCGGGATGCGGGCGGCGATGAACTTCCTCTCGGCCTACGGCCTCACCCCGGCCGAAGGGGTCAGGGCCTGGAAAAAGTGGGGCCCCATCACCATCGACGCGGTCAAGGATAACCCCTACCTGCTCTGCGGGGAAGAGATCGGGGTGGAGTTTAAGCGGGCGGACGAGATCGCCCTCTCCCTCGGGCTGGCGGCGGATTCCGGCAAGCGGCTGTTCGGCGCCTGTTCCCACGTCTTGCGTCACAACCTGAAAAACGGGCACACCTGCCTGGCCCGGCAGACGGTCGTCCAGCTGGTCATGCGGCTGACCGGCGTCGAAGAGGCGGCGATCGAGGCGGATATCGACGGGCGGATCGAAGCGGAAGAGCTTTTTTCGGTGCAGAAAAACCGGGAATTCCTGTTCCTGCCGGCGATGTACGGCGCCGAGCGGTATATCGCGATGCGGCTTTCGATGATGCTGCAAAACCGGTTTTTCGTCAGCCGCGACATCGGCCAGATGATCGACCGGATCGAGCAGGAAAAGGGCATCCGGTATGAATCGCTCCAGCGGGAGGCGATCCGGGAAGCGCTCACCAAGAGTATGCTGATCCTGACCGGCGGCCCCGGCACCGGCAAGACGACGACCTTAAACGCGATCATCGACCTGTTGGAGGATGAAGGGCTGTCGATCGCGATCGCCGCCCCGACCGGCCGGGCGGCCAAACGGGTCAGCGAGGTGACCGGGCGGGACGCAAAGACGATCCACCGGCTGCTGGAAGTCGATTTCGGCTCCACCGATACGATCGCCTTCGTCCACAACGAGCAGCACCCGCTTAAAGCCGACGCCGTCGTCATCGACGAGATGTCGATGGTGGACACCGCCCTTTTTGAATCGCTGCTGCGGGGCTGCCGGATGGGGTGCAAGCTGATTCTGGTCGGCGACTCCGACCAGCTGCCGAGCGTCGGGCCGGGGAATGTGCTCCGGGACCTGATCGACTCCGGGTGTATCCCGACGGTGGAGCTCCGCCAGGTCTTCCGGCAGGCGGCCGAAAGCCGGATCGTCGTCAACGCCCACCGGATCGTCGCCGGCGAATACCCCGACCTGAAAACAAAGGACAACGACTTCTTTTTCCTCCGGCGGCAGAGCGAGGCGGCCGTCCGGGCGACCGTCACCGAGCTGGTGGCCAGGCGCCTCCCCGCCTCCTACGGCTTCTCGCCGCTGGAGGACATCCAGGTGCTGACCCCCCAGCGGAAAGGCGACCTCGGGGTAAACGCCCTCAACGAAAGCCTACAGGCCGCTTTAAACCCGCCGGAGAAGGGCAAGCGGGAATATAAAGGCACCTTCTCCACCTTCCGGGAGGGGGACAAGGTGCTCCAGACCCGCAACAACTACGATATCGAGTGGGAGCGCCCCGGCAGCCCGGAAAAGGGGATGGGCATCTACAACGGCGACATCGGCGTCATCCAGAAGATCGACCTGGCCGGCGGGACGATGCGGATCGACTTTGACGGGCGGCAGTGCGACTATACCTTCGACATGGCCTCCGAGCTGGAGCTGGCCTATGCCATCACCGTCCACAAAAGCCAGGGCAGCGAGTACAGCGCGGTCATCCTGCCGGTCTTCGGCGGGTACGACAAGCTGTATTTCCGCAACCTCCTTTACACCGCCGTCACCCGCGCCCGGAAGCTGCTGATCATCGTCGGCAGCGAGGCGCGGGTCTGCCAGATGGTCGACAACAACCGCAAGATGCTCCGCTACACCGGCCTCAAATGGTTTTTGCAGCAGGCGGCGGGCGAGATGCAGGCGAAAAAGGACGGGGATAACGGATGAACGTCCGGAAAGTCTTCGGCTTCCTCTCCTGGGCGGTCTTCCCGCCCTGCTGCCCCGCCTGCGGGCGGAGCATCGCCCGGGACGAATGCCTCTGCTCTGGCTGTATGGCCGACTACTACCCCGCCTCCGGACAGTTCCGGGAGGCCAAACAGCTGCCGCCGGACGCCGCCCTCTATGCCGCCGCTTTTTACACCGGCAGTATGCGGGAGGCGGTCCACCGGATGAAGTTTTCCGGCAACCCGGGCAGCGCCGCGATCCTCGCCCCGCTGCTGGTACAGGCCCTCCGGGCAGGCGGCGGGCGGCCGGACGATTTCGACCTCGTCCTGCCGGTGCCCTCCCGGCCGAAAAAGGTGCGGGAGAGGGGGTATAACCAGTCGGCCCTGCTGGCAAAGGAAGTGGCAAAGCGCACCGGTATCCCCTTTTCCGCCGACGCCCTTCTCAAAACCCGGGACACCCGCGCCCAGCACGACCTGACGGCGGAAGAGCGGCAGGTAAACCTGGCCGGCAGCTTTTCGGCGTGCGAAGCGGAAGTTTCCGGCAGGCGCCTGCTGCTGGTCGACGACGTCCTCACCACCGGCGCGACCGCGCGGGAATGCGTCGCGGCGCTGAAAGCCGCCGGGGCCGCGTCGGTCAGCCTGCTGGTGCTGGCGGTGACTAGCCGAGACGGCGGGCATGATGGGGCGGGAGAGCGCGTATAATGATGTTATCATCAAATAATATAATATTTTGAGCATTGAATGGTTATTTCGCTGCCCTTAAGGCAGCGACAAAGTTTCACTTTGATGGACCAAAGGCTCTGCCTTTGGAATCCGCTTAAGGAGCAAAGCCCCTTAAGAATCCCATATCCGACGCGGCGTGAGATGCTCGCACCTTCCGCATGAAACCGGCCACGGAAGGCCGGTCCTCGAAGCGTTGGTTAAACGTTTGGAAAGCTTATATTGTTCGCCGAACAACTTGATGGAAACGCACTACCTAAAAGGCTCCCTCCCCGAGGGAGCTGTCGGCGAATGCCGACTGAAGGAGTGTGGTTAGACAGCTTTACTGTATAACCACATAAGCAAAATCGTTTGAAGGAAAAACAGCTTTCGCTTGTTTTTCCCACTCCTTCCGGCGCATCCGCGCCACCTCCCTCAGAGAGGGAGGCC
>CALXKG010000027.1 GCA_944388825.1 uncultured Clostridia bacterium
AATATGAGGGGAACCAGCCCTATTACGACGCCGATTACGACATCGAGCATAAAAACTGAATCCAAAAGCCGCCCTGCCCGTAACAAGGCAGGGCGGCTTTTTTAGAGAATGAATAACGAATAATGAAAAATGAATAATGAATAATTTTCAATAAGATATGCAGCCCTTTATGCTTTCCCGGAAGGCGGGACGTTTTAAATAACAAGGAGCGAAGAGTGAATTGTTTTATTTTAATGGAGGCCGGGAACCGGCCAATCCATCATTTTTCACTTTTCATTCTCCATTATTCATTATTCATTCATTATTTCCCCCTCACCGCTGTACGCTCCCCGAGCCGTCGCCGCCCGCCAGCGCCGCGATTTCCCCGGCGTCCGCCGCGATAAAGTCCCCTTCCACCGTATGCTTGAAGGCGCAGGCCGCCGCCGCGAACTGGGCCGTCTCCGCCAGGGAAAGCCCCGTCTGCGCCCCGTAGATCACCCCGGCGGCAAAAGCGTCCCCGCTGCCGACCCGGTCGACGATATGGACCAGGTGCCTGCGGGAGGCGGCCGTCTCCCCTTCCCGCCAGAGGACGCCGCCCACCCGGTTGTCGCTGGCCGAAAGGCTGCGGCGCTGGGTCAGGGCGATATAGGGGATATGGTAGCGGGCGTGCAGCCGCGCCGCCGCCTCTGCCGCCCCTTCGGGGGTCAGGTTGGTGTCTTCCCGGGGGAGGTCAAGGGTGTCGATCCCCAGCACGGTGCGGATATGCTCCTCGTTGGCGATCAGCAGGCTTACGTCTGCCATCAGCGGGCAGATGACCGCTTTCGCCTCCTCGACCGTCCACATTTTGCCGCGGTAGTTTAGGTCGCAGCTGACCGTTATCCCCATCCGCCTGGCCGTCCGGACGGCGTCCGAAACCGCCCCCGCCATCTCGGGCGATACGGCGGGGGTGATGCCGGAAAAGTGGAACCACCCGGCCCCGGCCAGGATCTTTTCCCAGTCGAAATCGGACGCCTTCGCGGCGGCGGCCGACGACCCCGCGCGGTCGTAAATGACCTTGCTGGCCCGTTCGGACGCGCCGTTCTCGATAAAATAGACCCCGATCCGCGGACCCTGCCGCAGGATATGCCGGGTATCGACCCCGTACCGGCGCAGGGCGTTTACCGCCCCCTGCCCCAGCTCGTTTTCCGGCAGGGCGGTGACGTAAGACGCCTCCAGCCCCCACTGGGCCAGCGCCACCGCGACGTTTGCCTCCCCGCCGCCGTAGCAGGCGTCAAAGGAACCGGCCTGGGTAAACCGCTGGTGGGCCGGAGGGGATAAGCGGAGCATGATCTCGCCAAATGTAACTGTACGCATAGTATAACCTCCTTACCCTTCGGTGACGGCGGCGTCCAGGCCGCCGAGGCGGCAGCGGAGCGTCTCCCCGTCCGTTTCCGCGGCGGCGCCCATCAGCCGTAAATAAGCGGAAAACCGTTTCAGGCTCCGCACCCGCAGGGCCAGCCTTTCGCCGAAGCCAAAAGCCCTTTCGGCGGGGGAAAGCGCCCCTTCCCCCGGGAAGGAATCGACGGTAAGCCGGTGCACCGCCCTTACGCCCGCCCGGGCCAGCTCCGTCACCCGGTTAAAATCCCCGGCCGCAATCGCGTCGGACGGGACCATGAAGCTGCCGCCGCAGCAGAAGACCTTCGGGAAGTCGAGGTAGTCGCCGATGTTCTGGAGGCTGACCCCGCCGGTCGGCATGAACCGCAGCTGCCCATAGGGGGCAGACACCGCCTTCAGCATCCCCACCCCGCCCATCGGGCCGGCCGGGAAAAACTTGACCACCGTCAGCCCCAGCGCCAGCGCCTGTTCAAATTCGGACGGGGTCGCGCAGCCGGGCACGACCGGGTATCCCTTCCCCAGGCAGTGGCGGACGACATCCGGGTTGAAGCCGGGCGAGACGATCATCCCGGCCCCCGCCTCCATCGCCGCGTCCGCCTGGGCGGGGGTCAGTACCGTCCCGGCGATCAGCAGCATCTCCGGCGCGGCCGCGTGGATCCGCCGGATCGACTCGGCCGCCGCGCCGGTGCGGAAGGTGATCTCCGCCGCCGGCAGCCCGCCCGCACAGAGCGCCCGGGCAAGGGGGACGGCGTCCTCCGCGTCCTCCAGCCTGACGACCGGGACAAGGCCCAGGGCATAGAGGGCCTCCATGATTTTCTCGTTTTCTCTCTCCATATTGATCGATCCTTTCGGTGCCTGTCTGGGAAATGGGCGGCGGGGCACAGCCGCCCCGGATACTTCTACTTTACCACAATCCATCCCGAAAAGATAGCATATTTTTATGGGACGCCGGGATTTTTTTCATCCCGGCTTTTCACCCCAGCGCGACGTCCAGCGCCATCATCAGCGTAAACCCGGCGGCGAACAGCAGCGTCCCGGTGTTGGAATGGGGGCCGGACGCCATCTCGGGGATCAGCTCCTCCACGACCACATAGACCATCGCCCCGGCGGCAAAAGCCAGCAGATAGGGCATCGCCGGGACCAGCAGGGCCGCCGCCGCGATCGTGACGGCGGCGGCCGCCGGTTCCACCGCCCCCGACAGCACCCCGCTGAAGAATGCCCTGTGCTTCCCCATCCCTTCGGCTTTAAGCGGCATCGAAACGATCGCCCCCTCGGGGAAGTTCTGGATGGCGATGCCGGCCGACAGGGCAACCGCGCCGGCCAGACCGACCCCCTCCCCGGAGATGAACCCGGCGAAGACGGCCCCCAGCGCCATCCCTTCGGGGATATTGTGCAGCACGACCGCCAGCACCAGCATCGTCGTCCGCTTAAACCCGGCGCGCGGGCCCTCCGCCCGGTCGGAAAAACGGTGGAGGTGGGGGATCAGGCTGTCCAGCGCCAGCAGGAAGAGCACCCCGAGCCAGAAACCGGCCGCAGCCGGCAGGAAGCTCCACTTCCCCATCCCGGCGGCATAATCCATCGCCGGCAGCAGCAAGCTCCAGACCGACGCCGCCGTCATCACCCCCGCCGCAAAGCCGGTGAGCGCCTTCTGTACCGCCGGGCGCATCCCGCCCGCCAGCAGATAGACGCAGCCGGCGCCCAGCGCCGTCCCCAGAAAGGGGAGCATCAGCCCATAAAATACCGCCATATCAAAACCGCTCCCTTCTAGTTAGCTATAGCTAACTAAGGAAAGTATACCGGAAAAAGCCCGGCCTGTCAAGACGCCGGGAAATGCGCGGCATGGCCGGAAAACTTTCCAGATTTTCCCTTCCCTCTCCCTCTTGACAACCGGGCGGACTTGCGGTACAATATGTACGGAACAAATTTTTGTTTGTAGAATTTATCGAAAGGAGCCGTCCTTATGGAGGATAAGCGCTATCTCGCCATCGACCTCAAATCCTTCTATGCTTCGGTCGAGTGCCTGGAACGGGGGAAAGACCCGATGACCCATAACCTGGTCGTCGCCGACCTTTCCCGCACCGAAAAGACCATCTGCCTTGCGGTTTCCCCCGCCCTCAAATCCTTCGGCGTGCCCGGACGGCCGCGGCTGTTCGAAGTGATCGAAAAAGTGCGGGAACTGAACATCGCCCGGGCAGCCCGCGCGCCGGGCGGGAAGCTCACCGGCAGCTCCTGCGACCTGCGGGCGCTCGCCGCCGACCCGTCCCTTGCAATTGACTTTGAAGTCGCCGCGCCGCAGATGGCCCTCTACCTCAAGCGCAGCGCGGCGGTCTACCGCGTCTATCTCCGCTTTATCTCCCCGGACGACATCCATGTCTATTCGGTCGACGAGGTGCTGATCGACGCGACCCCTTACCTGCGCAGCTACGGCCTGACCGCAAAGGAACTGGCGTCGCGGCTGCTGCGGGAGGTCGCCCGGGAAACCGGGCTCACCGCCGCCGCCGGGGTCGGCAGCAACCTGTTCCTCTGCAAGGTGGCGATGGACATCCTCGCCAAACACGCCCCGCCGGATGAAAACGGGGCCCGGATCGCGGAGCTGGACGAGATGGGCTTCCGCCGAAAGCTGTGGGGCCACACCCCGATCACCGACTTCTGGCGGGTGGGGAAAGGGTATGCCCGCAAGCTCGCCGCCCACGGCATCTACACGATGGGAGACGTCGCCCGCTGTTCGCTTGGAGGGGAAGACGACACACTAAATGAACAGCTGCTCTACCGGCTCTTCGGGGTAAACGCCGAACTGCTGATCGACCACGCCTGGGGGTGGGAATCCTGCACGATCGCCGATATCAAAGCCTACCGCCCCCAGGCCCGCAGCATGGGCGCGGGACAGGTGCTCCAGACCCCTTACCCCTATGACAAAGCGCGGCTGATCGTCCGGGAGATGGCCGACCAGCTGGCCCTTTCCCTTGTCGAAAAGGGCCTGGCAGCCGGCGGGCTGACGCTGATGATCGGATATGACCGGGAAAATGTCACGACCGCCGGGCATCCATGCGGCGAGACCGTTTCCGACGGTTACGGCCGGCCGGTCCCGAAGCCTGCCCGGGGAAGCGCCCGGTTTGAACACCCGACCGCTTCCGGGCAGGCCATCGTCCAGCAGGCGCTCCGGCTGTTTAAACAAATCGCCGGGGAAGACCTGCTGGTCCGGCGGATCAACCTGACGGCGGCTGACACCGTACCTGAACGGCCGCTGCCGCCGCCGGAACTCCCTGCCGGCCAGCTCGACCTTTTTACCGATTACGCCGGCATCCTGGCCCAGGCCCGGGCCGACTGGCAGCGAAAGACGGAAAACCGGGAGAAGGAGTGGCAGATGCAGCAGGCGCTGCTCTTCATCCGCCGGAAATATGGGAAAAACGCCATTTTAAAAGGGATGAACCTGTTGGACGGCGCGACCGCCCGCGACCGCAACCGGCAGATCGGGGGGCATCGGGCGTGAAAAAATACGATGATATCCTCCGCCGCAGCCGTCCTGTTCATCCGGACGGCATGGCCCGGAATGAACGGGCCGCACAGTTCGCGCCGTTTGCCGCCCTGGGCGGATTGGATGCGGAAATCGGCGAGGCGGAAAAACAGTGGGAAAAGGATTTTGTGGACGATTCGGTTAACGGGCTGTTACAGGAAAACTGACCGCCGGTAAGGAGCTTTTCCTTGCGGCGGTCTTTTTGTGTTTTGGTGAGCGACAAAACCCCCGTAACCATGCGTCACGGGGGTTTCCTGTTGGCTGCCCCTGCCAGGCTCGAACTGGCGACACACGGATTAACAATCCGTTTTCCCCGCCGGACAGCGCCGCGATGTCCGCGTCCTCGTCCCCCTCGATGTCTTCCGAAAGCTGGTATTGATTCCCAGAATTTTCCTGCCCGTTTTGACTATTCTGCCGGTTGCGGTTTTCGCTGTTTTCGGGTATACTAATATTAGTAGAAGCATTGGTACGCTCCGCCCCTTCTTGAGGGCGGCTATAGCTCTCTCCGGAAGGAGTAGACGCTACTCGGGTATCGGTGCTTCTATTTTTTATGTCCACTATGTCATAGAGGTACTGGTTCCCGTCCATGTCGTTCCGCACCTGATACCGCACCGGCAACCTCTTTGCCGTTTCCCGCTTCCTCGGCCACGCCTCGACGGCGATCACCGCCGCCGTTTACGTCCATTCCAGCGCCGAAAGCCTGCGGAAAGACCTGTACGGAACGCCCAAAAATCAGCCCGAAGATTCTACGGATCCCACAAAAGCAAAATCACAAATATCCTGAAGATTTTTGACGCTGTTAGCCGCCACAGACTCTCCGAAAAGGAAGAAAAAGGGGAGGAAAAAGGTACAAAGTGTCTACAAGTGTCTACTAAGCCTATTTATTTTATGCAAAACAAAAAGCCCGCAGCCGGCAAACGCCGTAACTGCGGGCTTTTTCGTGGCTGCCCCTGCCAGGCTCGAACTGGCGACACCCTGATTAACAGTCAGGTGCTCTACCGACTGAGCTAAGGGGCAATATGCCAAAAAGGCTTGAATAACAAGCCTTTTTGCGTTTGTACCGGC
>CALXKG010000028.1 GCA_944388825.1 uncultured Clostridia bacterium
GTTTTGTGATTTTCTCCGCAGGAGAAAATGCCAGCCATGCCGTACGGCTGGCAAACAAAACCGATGAGCGAGCGGGGGGCTTGTCATCGAAGATGACTGAAGGAGTGGCGTTGCGAAAGAATTGCGCAACGCACAAGCATCTTAAGCGTTTTAAGCGTTTCCAGTTTCGCTGGGAAACGCCACTCCTTCCGGCGCGTCCGCGCCGCCTCCTTCGGGGAGGGAAGCTGGGGTTCGTGCCTTCCGAAAAGCTGTGCGGTTTCCTTTATTTCTTCCCGTCCACCGGCGCCATCAGCACCTTCCCGGTGCCCCGGTAGACGTTGACCAGCCCTTCGCCCGACGCCGCCGAGCCGACCAGCGTCTTGCCCGACCGCTCGACCGTAAAGTCCAGGCTGCCGCTCCAGGCGATGACCATGTCCCCGTCCACCTTTAAAACGTCGTCCTTGAGGGTGAACTCGATCAGCTCCTCCCGCGGGACCGGGGATTCCAGGCAGAGGGCCCCGCTGCCCTGGATGCCGAGGTTAAAGAGCCCTTCGTTGCCGGCGACGGCCGAGGAAAAGTTGGAGCGCATGACCGCCTTATGCTTGAGCCGGGCGTCGCAGGCGAGGAACAGACCGTCTTCCAGCACCACCGACCCGTTCCAGCTGTCCAGGTCCAGCAGCAGGATGTATTTGAAGGTCGGTTCAAGGGTCAGCAGCCCGTCGCCGACATACTCCGGCTTGATCGCCGACTCGCCGGTCACTTTGCCCCGGAGCGCTTTGCCGAACAGGTCGCCGACCCCTTTGATGCCGGTGGTGGCGTTTACGTTGCCGACCATCCACTGCATCGCCCCCGCCTGGACGGTGACCGGCGCCACCGACAGGTCGCAGACCACCTGCCGCCGCCGGACGTTCATCAGGCTGCAAAAATAGGCGTGCATCGCATTGCTGGGCGCCACCGACAGGTCCCGCTGGTACTCGACGACCGAGAAGGGACCCAGCTGTTCGGTGATTTTGATGTCGTCGTTGTTGAAAAAGTTCTGGACGTTGAACATAAAAGGCGCTCCTTTCGCTTTTGGGGGCCGCGTGGATAACGGGGGAGGAAAATGCCGCTAAAGGGGAATCATGTTTATTTTCATTATACCATCTGCCCGCCGTTCTTTTCAATCGGGAAGCTGCATAAGATCAAATGGCGGGATTTAGCGGAAATTTATAAATACTATGACGGAAAATGGCGGTTTATCCGCAGAAATGACATAACTTTATCCGGATTTTGACCGAAAAACGCTGCTGCCGGGGCGTTTTCCGCCCCGGACGGCCGTTCTTTCCTTGACAACAGCCCCCATTCATGATATTATTTACCTAATATGAACCCGTATGGCTTTCTGCGGCCATGGAAAGGAACGAACGGCATGATCCCTACTACATCCGAGCTTTACGACCTCTCCCATACGTTGGCGGCGCCGCTGCTCTCCGCGACCCGCTACCCGTGGGAGGCGCTGGACGGCATCAAAGACTTTGTCTGCCGGCTGGGGGAGACCCTTCCGGAAGATGAATACGACCACCCCGCCCCCGATATCTGGATCGCGAAGGGGGTCAAAATGGCCCCGAACGTTTCGGTTTCCGGCCCCTGCATCATCGGCAGGGGGACCGAGCTGCGCCCCGGGGCCTTTATCCGGGGGAGCGTCCTCATCGGCGAGGGGTGTGTCGTCGGCAACTCGGTCGAGCTGAAAAACGCGATCCTGTTCGACGGGGTGCAGGTGCCCCACTTCAACTATGTCGGCGATTCGGTGCTGGGGTATAAGTCCCACCTGGGCGCCGGGGCGGTCACCAGCAACGTCAAGTCGGATAAGACCCCGGTCGCCGTCAGGGACGGGGAGGAGAAGATCGAGACGGGGCGGAAAAAGGTCGGCGCGATGGTCGGCGACCGCACCGAGGTCGGCTGCAACAGCGTCCTCTGCCCGGGCAGCGTCCTTGGCCCCGACGCGCAGGTCTACCCCACCAGCTGCGTGCGGGGGGTACTGCCGGCGCGGCATATCTGGAAGGGGAAGGACAATGTCGTGCCCCGTCGGGAGAAGGCGGAAGGGTAATTTCGCTTTGGCCGCTGATAACGCAGGGTGCGCGGCACCCGAAAAAATGCAAAAGGCTTTCTCAGTTGTTTGGGAGGAAAGAGTTATACTATGGGACGGTATTTTGGAACCGACGGCTTCCGCGGGGAAGCCAATGTAAACCTGACCGCCGACCAGGCTTTCCAGGTCGGGCGGTTTCTCGGCTGGTATTATACGGAAAAAAAGCGCCGGGCAGGGCGGGAAGAGCCTGCCAAGATCGTGATCGGCAAGGATACAAGGCGCTCCAGCTATATGTTTGAGTATTCGCTGGTGGGGGGCCTGGTCGCCTCGGGGGCGGACGCCTACCTCCTGCACGTCACCACCACCCCGTCGGTCGCCTATGTGGCCCGGGTGGACGATTTCGACGGCGGCATTATGATCTCCGCCAGCCACAACCCCTATTACGACAACGGCATCAAGCTGTTAAACGGCCAGGGGGAGAAGATGGACGAGGAGACGATCGCGCTGGTCGAGGACTATCTCGACGGGAAACTGGAGGCCTTCGGCGAAAAGTGGGAGACGCTTCCCTACGCGCACCGGGATAAGGTCGGACGGACGGTCGACTATGTCGCCGGGCGCAACCGGTATATCGGGTACCTGATCTCCCTGGGGATGTATTCCTTTAAGGGGATGAAGGTGGGGCTGGACTGCGCCCACGGCTCCTCCTGGAACATCGCCAAATCGGTCTTTGACGCGCTGGGGGCGGATACCTATGTGATGGGCGCGAACCCCAACGGCCTCAACATCAACGACGGGGTCGGTTCGACCCACATCGGCGCCCTGCAGAAGTTCGTCGTCGAAAACGGGCTGGACGTCGGCTTTGCCTACGACGGGGACGCCGACCGCTGCCTCTGCGTCGACGAAAAGGGGCAGGAGGTCACCGGCGACCATATCCTCTACCTCTACGCCCGGTATTTGCAGGAGCGGGGGGAACTGGTCCCCAATACCGTCGTGACGACGGTCATGTCCAACTTCGGGCTTTACAAGGCGCTGGATACCCTCGGCATCGGCTATGCCAAGACGGCGGTCGGGGATAAATACGTCTACGAATATATGATGCAGCACGGCTGCCGGATCGGCGGGGAACAGTCGGGGCATATCATCTTCTCCAAATACGCCACTACCGGCGACGGGATCCTGACCAGCCTGAAGGTGATGGAAGTGATCATGGCCAAGAAGATGCCGCTCAGCAAGCTCTGCGCGCCGCTGACCATCTACCCGCAGGTGCTCAAAAACGTCCGGGTGCGGGATAAGGCAGCGGCCCAGGCCGACCCCGACGTCCGGCGGGCGGTAGAGGCGGCGGGCGAGGCCCTCGGGGATACCGGGCGGGTGCTGGTCCGCGAGTCGGGCACCGAGCCGGTCGTCCGGGTGAT
Source organism: uncultured Clostridia bacterium (assembly GCA_944388825.1). Taxonomy (GTDB): domain Bacteria; phylum Bacillota; class Clostridia; order Oscillospirales; family Ruminococcaceae; genus Faecivivens. The sequence goes on from CALXKG010000028.1 coordinate 3,457, forward strand.
GGTGGAGGCGCCGAGCCGCGAACTCTGCCAGCAGTATGTCGACAGCATCGCCGCGGTCATTGAGAAGAAGGGGCACGTTATAGCGTAAAGCTGCCATGCTTAGAAAACCGGTTGGCGAATAACTTCTGCGTAAAACCGGCCAGCGTCTGGCCGTATGAAAGGAAGGGTCACAAATGTGCGGAATTGTAGGTTTTACCGGGCTCCGCCCGGCGGCGCCGATCCTGCTGGACGGGCTTGCAAGGCTGGAGTACCGCGGCTACGACTCGGCCGGCCTTGCCGTCCGGGACGGGGAGAACCGCCCGGAGATCATCAAGGCGAAGGGGCGGCTGAAGGTCCTCTATGAAAAGACCAACGGCGGGGTCACGCTGCAGGGGGACTGCGGCATCGGCCACACCCGCTGGGCGACCCACGGCGAGCCGTCGGAAACAAACGCCCACCCCCACGCCAGCGACGACTTAAACGTCATCGCCGTCCACAACGGCATCATTGAGAACTACCAGGAACTGCGGGAAAAGCTGGTCAAAAACGGCTACCGCTTTGTCTCCCAGACCGAAACCGAAGTGGCCGTCAAGCTGGTTGACTATTATGACAAAAAGTACGCGGGTGGCCCGGTCGACGCGCTGGCCCGGGCGATGATGCGCATCCGTGGCTCCTATGCGCTGGCGGTCATGTTTGCCGCCTGCCCGGGGGAGATCTACGTCGCCCGCAAGGACTCCCCGATGATCATCGGGGTGAAGGAGGGGGAGAGCTTTATCGCCTCCGACGTCCCGGCTATCCTGAAATACACCCGCAGCGTCTATTATATCGGCAATATGGAGATCGCCCGGCTGCAGAAAGGGAAGGTCACCTTCTTTAACATCGACCGGGAAGAGATCGAAAAGGAACCCACCGAGATCAAGTGGGACGCCGAGGCGGCTGAAAAGGGCGGCTTCGAGCACTTCATGATCAAGGAGATCCACGAGCAGCCCCGCGCCGTCCAGGATACGATCAATTCGGCCGTCCACAATGGGCGGATCGACCTCAGCGAAGTGGGCCTCACCGACGACGCGATCCGGAAGATCTCCGAGGTGCACATCGTCGCCTGCGGTTCCGCCTACCACGTCGGGGTCGCGACCCAGTATGTGATGGAGGATCTGGCCCGCATTCCCGTCCGGGTCGACCTGGCGAGCGAATTCAGGTACCGCCGCCCGCTGATCGACAAGGACGCGCTGGTCATCATCGTCAGCCAGTCGGGCGAGACGGCCGACTCCCTCGCCGCCCTGCGGGAGGCAAAGGGGATGGGGATCCGGACCCTCGGCATTGTCAACGTCGTCGGTTCGACCATCGCCCGGGAGGCCGACAACGTCTTCTACACCCTCGCCGGGCCGGAGATCGCGGTCGCGACGACCAAAGCCTATTCCACCCAGCTGGTCGCCGGGTATATGCTGTCCATCCAGTTCGCGCTGGCCCGCGGGACGATCGACGAGGCAAAGTACGGCGAGCTGATCGCCGAGCTCCAGACCCTGCCCGACAAGATCAAGCGGGTGCTGGACGACAAGGAGCGGATCCAGTGGTTCGCCGCCAAGTTCGCCAACGCCCACGACATCTTCTTTATCGGCCGCGGGCTGGACTACGCCATCAGCATGGAAGGCTCCCTCAAGATGAAGGAGATCAGCTATATCCACTCGGAGGCCTACGCCGCGGGCGAACTGAAGCACGGCACCATCTCGCTGGTGGAGGACGGGACGCTGGTCATCGGCGTGCTGACCCAGCAGAAGCTGTATGAAAAGATGATCAGCAATATGGTTGAGGTCAAGAGCCGGGGGGCCTACCTGATGGGGCTGACCAGCTACGGCAATTACTCGATCGAGGATACTGTTGACTTTACCGTTTATATCCCGAAGACCGACGAGCATTTCGCCACTTCGCTGGCGGTCGTGCCGCT